>CAMCBY010000337.1 GCA_945873015.1 Klebsiella pneumoniae | reverse complement strand
ACTTCGGTGCCGGGCCTGAGCATGAGGTGATAGGTGTTACCGAGCACGATCTGGGCGCCGAGTCCGGTCAGTTCCTCCGGACTCATGGCCTTGACCGTGCCATAGGTGCCGACCGGCATGAATATCGGCGTCTCGACCACGCCGTGGTTGAGGGTCAGGCGGCCGGCACGCGCCGCGCCGTCGCTCGCCTCGAGTTCAAATTCTAATGTCACTCGCTTGCCTGGCTCGGGCCACGGGTCAGCCACATGGCGTCGCCATAACTGAAAAATCGATAGCCGGCCGCCACCGCGTGGGCATAGGCCGCCATCGTGCGGGCGTGGCCGGCAAAGGTTGAGACCAGCATCAGAAGCGTCGAGCGCGGCAGGTGAAAATTGGTCAAGAGCGCATCCACCACCCGAAACTCGAAACCTTCTTTAATGAACAGTCGCGTATCGCCGCGAAACGGCGCCAACGTGCCGGTTTGCTGGGCGGCACTTTCCAAGGCCCGCGCCACGGTCGTGCCGATGGCGACCACGCGGCCACCGGCGGCGCGCGCAGCGGCAATGCTTGCGCAAACCGCCTCGCTGACCTCGATACGTTCGGCGTGCATCACATGGTCGTCGATGCTGTCGCCGCGAATCGGCTGAAATGTGCCGGCGCCGACATGCAAAGTGATTTTGACCGTCTCAACGCCGCGCGCGGTGATCTCCGCCAGCATGTCCTCGTCGATATGCAGGCCGGCAGTCGGCGCCGCCACCGCGCCAGGCTGCGCGGCGAATACGGTCTGATAACGCTCGGCGTCGGCCTCTTCGTCGGGGCGCGTGATATAGGGTGGCAGCGGAATGTGACCGCTGGCCGCGAGCAGCGCCGGCAATTCGGCCCCGTCGGCGCCCTGGATCAGGAATAGATCCCCTTCCCGCCCCCACACCTCAACGGCACCCTCGGGCTCGAGCAAAATGCGCGTGCCCGGCCGCGTCGGCTTGCTGGCGCGCAGCTGCGCCATCGCCTGGTGCGCGGACATCACCCGCTCAATCATGATCTCGACCGCGCCGCCGGTCGCCTTGCGCCCGAACAACCGTGCCGGAATGACCCGCGTATCGTTCAACACCAGCACATCGCCAGCTCGCAACAGCTCCGGCAGCTGGGCGACGCCACTATCGGTCCACTCCCCCGCCGCCTCGCCCAATACCAACAGCCGCGCGTCACGACGCCGCGCGGTCGGATATTGCGCAATCTGGGAAGACGGCAAGAAATATTCGAAGTCGGAAAGCTGCACGGACGCGAGTCTATCAGAGCATGCCCGATCAAGGTCGACCGCGGCGCGACCTTTCAATATACTCTGCGCCCTTCGCACACCTTGCCGGGATGGCGGAACTGGTAGACGCGCCAGACTCAAAATCTGGTATCCGTAAGGATGTGGGGGTTCGATTCCCCCTCCCGGTACCAAGGTGGTTGCGAACTCAATTGAGGTAGGTAGCCCACCTCAATTATCGAATTCTTTCGCCCCACACTTCTTCAAGTACTCCCAGACGCCGTCGTAGAAATCGACGTCACGCGTTTTGTCCTCGCCAGAAAGATCTCCCCGAGGCACGAAAATCACCATGCCTTTGCGGGCTCTCGTCAGCAGCACTCTATAGCCGTTCTTAGCGACTTCGGGCAGAGAATCGTTTTGCCAATCGCTGCCTGACAACTTATATGCGTTCCACTCGGAACCATTGTGACGAAGATCGGCATCCCAACAAACGATGCTGTAGTCCAATTCTAATCCTTGAATGTGATACTGGTTCTGCACGGTCTCTAACGCATTGGACGATCGAATATCTGAACTGGGCGCAAGCATCCAGGTAGCGATATCCGGTTTGTGGTCGACAAACAATCCTTCCGCAGCGAGCCGTCGCGCCTGCCCCGATGCAATAAGGCCCGCGCGCTGGCCACCCACGGCAAGGCGCTTGGCCCATCGCCTGCCCGCGCTAAGATCACGTGTTAACCGAATAACGCTGCCGTGCCGTTCAAGCTTCGTGGCGAGCGAGACTGCATTAGCAGTGTGCCCATCGAGAAGAGCAGCCACCCACTCTTCCACGGCACTATTACGGTAGTAGCGCATCGATTGCCGCAGGTGACCATGATGAAGAATCTTGCGTTTCGGATGAGCAGCCCAGATTTCACGATCGGTGAACTCCGAGAGACTCAACGTCTCGTCGTCGATAGAGAACGACCAATCGTTTCGGTCTGCAGCCTCTAACCATGCGCGGATGCCGCGTTCACCACGGTTGATCGCTTGATTGTGGCCTAGGAGTGCGACTACAACGGCTCCACCCGCAGGAAACATTTTTCTCTGCGTCGCAAGAATAAGGTCCGCCTCATGATCTGGAAGCGGCTTTCCAAGTACCACTTTGCCTTTTTCGTACGTCCGCTGGGCCTCATCGAACACCAACACCCGCGAGTCTTCTTGGTGATGTATCGAGCCCCGTTCGCTCAAAAAATTATGCGCCTTGACGATTTTGAAGCTCGCCGCCGCTGCAACCAAATGAGCGTCCGTGTGAAGGTACCCCGTCACTGCCCACGTCGTAGCCCGATGCCCCTGCCCTCGATAGGAAGCTGCGAGCGCTTTATTGAGCACTTCAACCAGCGGCGCATTGCCCGTCACAAACACGGCGCTATTGGCGTATTCGCCCCGCATCACGATATCAAGCCCGACCAGTGTCTTCCCTGCGCCGGGTGCCCCCGAAAGAAAGACGATGTGGTAGTGACCTTGTGCTAGTGCGGCACCGATATGCTGGCGCAACTCTTTGACGCTCGAATCGATCGCTTCTTTAGGTGCCGCATGTGCTTCAATCGCCACCACATCGTGGTTGCCATATAAGGACAAGGTGGCGTCCAGAATTGATGACGAAGGCAAAAAGCTCGAATCAAGCCACGTACGTCCAGATACCGCGCGCTCTGAGCGCCGGTTCTTGAGCGCCAAATGCAACGCATCTTTAATGTTGTGGCTATCGCACTCAAGAGGCCGCTGGGCAAGTGCTGGCCAACTATGCCCAGCTAGCCCAGGCCATTTGACCTCATGCCCGATATCTCCCGTGGTTAACGCAAGAATAGGAACCACGATCCCGCCTTCCTGCTCGCACCATTCTCGTGTGACTCTATGAAACTCCAGAAGATTCACGGCATAGGCCATGACCTGATCAAAATCGGCATGAACGAGGCGAGTGCGCTTGAACTCGACAACGAAGATCACGCCGTCCGCGAGCAGCACACAATCTAGGCGTAAACCACGACGACGGAAATCAAACTCAAGAATGACATGTCGAATCGCTTCGCTACCGCCCCCAGAGAGGAGTTCTCGAATGATTGGAATACGCTCATCTAAGTTTCGCTGAAGTACAGTAATGCTTTGCCGCCATTCCTGCGTCTGGGCAGGCTCGACTGTAAGGCTTTCGTCTGCGGCACGACCCGCGAGTTGGTCAGCAATGCGTTCCTTAGTGGCTAAAAGAAATTCATCTCGCGAACTCTCGTACCAGGCGGGCGAAGACTTTCGCCGAAGGGATTCGCTCATTTTTCGTTTCCTAGGACGATTTGCCGACTTTGATTATGCCTGTCCCACAATATGCCTTCTTAGGGGTAGAAACGTGTCAGTCGGATTCGCGTCCAGAGATTAAGGTCAATCCGGAGTGACATCGAATTCCCGTCATCGCCTGTCGGCGCGACAAGGTCGCTCTACCTCATGCTAATAAATTCGTTCACTCCCCGCCCGCGCCAGACTCCGCAGCGCCCGCCGCAACGTCGCATCCTTCATATGCTCCACCGGCAGCACCGCCGTCGTCCAGCCTTCGCGACACACCACGATGATGGCGGGAAAGTCCTGCCTGCGGTCGGCGAAGTAATGATCGTTGGGCGGCAGGGTTGGTATGGGTTTGCCCTGCGCATCGAATTCCGCCTGCTGGATGGAGAGAAAGCTGTCGAAGGATTTGCGATAGAGCGCCGCCATAGCGTCCTTGGGTTGCTGTTCGGTCAGCACCACGAAACGCCAGGTCTCGCCGCCGACGCTGCTCGGCGCTTACACGGCGAGACTGATGCGTCGCCGCACCGAACGGGTGGTCGCCAGCATTTCGTGAAAAAATGAATTCAGCTCGCTCATTCTGCCCTACCGCTAGCCCAGGCTCGGGCCCCATACTCGCGCAAAGCAGCCACTGAGGTCACGCCGATGATCACCCGCGATTACGCAGAACATTTCGCCGCGGAATGGATTGCGGCCTGGAACAGTCACGACCTGCCGCGCATCCTTAAGCATTATCGCGACGACTTTGTGATGTCCTCGCCGCGCATCGCGGTGATCGCCGGGGAGGCGTCCGGCATCCTGCGCGGCAAGGAGGCGGTCGGTGCCTACTGGGGCAAGGCTCTGGCGATAATGCCCGACCTGCATTTCACCCTGACCGCTATTTACCTCGGTGCCGACAGCATCGCGCTCCACTACGAGGGTGTGCGCGGGCCGGCGGTTGAGGTTTTCTTCTTCGACGAGGCTGATCTCGTCAGTCGCGCGGCAGCGCATTATTCCTAAGACAAGAAACCGTCATCTGGTCCCGGCTTTACCCTCACGCGGTCAACGTCAAAAGAAATTCCTGCACGGCGCGATTGAACGCCTGCGGCTGATCAAGATTCGCCGTGTGCCCCGCACCCTCGATCACAACCTTATGCGCGCCCGCAATCTTGCCCGCCATGTAATCAGTGCCGACGAGATAGTTTTTGTCCTGCGCGCCAACCAGCACCAACGTGGGCACGGCGATATGCGGGAGGGAATCGATGACCGAGGCATCTGCCTGCACCAGCATGCCGCGTGCGGCGTGGGCCAGGCCTTGCGCAGAGTGCTC
>CAMCBY010000336.1 GCA_945873015.1 Klebsiella pneumoniae | reverse complement strand
GCATACGCTTGCGTGCTGGCACGCTTCAGCCACGCCAGCCAGCCCTTAAGATCACCATCGAGCACGGGCAGACGTTCGCGAAAAACAAGGTCGCCACTGAACAGCGTGTCGGTCTGTTCGTCCAGTACCGTCATGTCGGTCGCGGTATGCGCGGCGGCCACTGCCTGCAACAACAGACTGCGACCGCCGAGATCGATTCGTTCACTGTCGCTCACCTGGCGGGTCGGCGTGATCACTTGCGCGCCCTGCCCTTCGCCACCTAGCTCGGCAGCAAAAGACTCGGCGAAAAATTCGCGACTGACGGCCAAGGCTTCCGGCAATTGCGCCTGGCCGATGAATTCGGTACCGGGCGCGACAAAGGCCGCGTTGCCAAGCACATGATCGAAGTGCACATGGGTATTGATGACATGACACACCGGTTTGTCGGTGAGGAGCGCGATGGCGGCACGTAATGCCCTGCCGGTGGCGATTGAACCGCCGCTGTCTATCACTGCCACGCAGCGCGTGCCTATGACCACGCCCAGGTTGGCACTGTCGCCTCGTGCGGGGACATCGATGTCGGCGTGCTGACCACGATGTACATAGACACCGTCAGCCACTTCGATAAGAAAGCCGTCAACAGCTGCGGCCGGCGCTATCGTTGTCAGCCACAGCACGACAAAAAAAACAGAGGGGAGGAACTTGTACATGAGGCCGGTTCCGCGCTGGATCGACCCTCATCATAAGCGCGGCGACGCCGCTGCGATCAGAAAAAATCAGCTATTGGCAACGGCGCGCAGATCGGCCTGTTGCCCGGCGCGGGCGGTGGCAAGGTTACCGTAAAGATGGCCCAGCACTTCGCGCCCTTCGATGCTCTGTTCGAGATAACTCGCACCGACGCCAATAAAGGGCGCGACACTCTTGTCAAAAAAATTCGGGTAGGCGGTCAGCAGATCGCCAGGCCGCGCATAACCCATCGCATTGTTGAAGCCGATTTCCTCGAACTCGTAGAAGATCGCGGACAGCTTGTTCAGGTAGCGTGGGTCACTCAATTGACCAATCAGATCCGAGGCACGCACCAAGCCCGGGAAATCATCGGTCTGCGCATACCAGGGGTCGTCCGGCACCGGGAAACGTGTGCGTTCGATACAGGCATTCACGAAGCGTGTATCGACCATATCGCTATCGAAGAAATGTTCCTCAATAAAACGTTTGCCGCGATTGACGTGCACCGGCATCAGCACCGCGTCGCTGGTGCCGGCCACTGTGCGGAATGTCTGGCCGTCGAGACCTGTAGACAGCGCGCTGCTGGAATCGGCACGGCACAGGCCGCGCACGTAGCCGATGTCGTGGCACAGCAGGGCGATGACGGTGTTGCACCAGGCTTCCGGTGACACGCTGCGCTCACGCTCCTGCTTGGCCTTCAGGATCTGCAGGCCGACCAGCGTGACATGGGTGGTGTGTTCGACGTTGTGATATAGCGCGTCGCTGCGCGCGATCGCGGCCAGCGCGGTGTGTGCAACCGTCACGGCGAGATCGAGCCGCGCGCCGGAGGCACGCGGGTACAGCGAACGGAAATGTTCCGTCGCACGCTCGCTGACTATCGCGGTCAGCACACTGGTGACGTTCAACATGTCAGGCGCGTCACTTTCTCTGTTGTACTTGGGCCTTCTGATCCGTCACAAAGCGCGGTACGGGTTGTTGGCGAGTATAGGCACGGAGTGCCGGACTGTCCCCAGTCAGCGGCTGAAGTGTGACAAACTTGAGGTATTCCGAAGAGGCTTTATATCGCCCCCAAACCAGCCTTTGGCGGCGCGCCGATATGTGCTGCGGCGCGGGTCGCCGATTCAGGCGGCGTGTAATCGGAGCGGCAGTCTGGCGGCGGTATGCACGGCATTGCCGACCCGCCACTCGGCCGCACCGATGAGCTCGATACGCGCCACGCGTGCGAGCAGGGCGGTCAACAACGCCGCAATTTCCTGGCGTGCCACATGCTGGCCCACACACACATGGATACCGCTGCCAAATGCGACATGGGCGTGGCTGGCGCGGCGGATATCGAAACGCTCGGGTTCAGGCCAGCGCGTATCGTCGCGATTGGCGGCCCCCATCACACACAGCAGTTTGGTATCGGCCGGCATGGTCACGCCGTCGAACTCGACCGCGACCGTGCTGGTACGACAGAAGGTGTGCACGGGGGATTCGTAGCGCAATACCTCGTCGATGGCCGCACCCACCAGGCTCGGCTCAGCGCGCAATATCTGCCATTGGTCGCTATGGGTCGCGAAACAGAAGAGCAGATTGGCGAGGGTCGCGACCGTGGTATCGATGCCCGCTGACAGCAACGAGCGCACCAGCAGCGATGCTTCCTCGCGCGAAACTTCTTCACGCTCGGCCGCGGCGTAGATGGCCGCGCCAAACCCGTCATCACTCAAAGCCTCGCGGGCGCAGCACGCCGTGATCCACGGCACGATGTCGCCGGCCTCGGCGAGTGCCGCGCGGCGCGCAGCATTGTCCGGCCCAAGCGCATCGAACACCATGTGGCCATAGCTCAGCAGCCGCTCGCGCGCGACGCGCGCCACGCCCACCGCGTCACCAAAAACTTCCAGCGGAAAAGCTGCCGCGAGGGCGCTTACGCCGTCGATGTCACGACCGGCCACAGCCTCGTCGACCAGGCGCGCCGCAACCTGCTCGAATTGAGGTTGCAACGCGCGCACCGCCTGCGGCGACAGCGCCCGCGCCATCACTCGTCGGGTGCGTTCATGCGCAGGCGGATCGACTTCCAGAATGATGCTGGGCGGTCGCCACGGCGCTTCACGCGCGAAGTCCGCCAGCCCCACACCACGCGCCGAGCAGAAACGCCGCCAGTCACGAAACACCAGCTCAACGATGGCGATGTGACCGCTCGCGCACACGCCGTAACGCGGGATCCAGACCAGCGGGCCGGCCGCGCGCAACGCGCGGTAATAGGCCGCCGGCTCGCGCAGCAGCGCCGGGTCATAGGGATCGATGTCGAAGATCGGCAGCCCCTCGGGAGCGTGCATATCAACGCCCCACGCGCGCGAGGCGCCAGGCGTGGTGACGCGCCAGCACCTCGTCGATAAACGCGTGGCTGACGCCGAGATAGGACTGCGGCGCCATCACGCTGGCCAAGCCTGCGGAGCCGAGTACAGCCAGCACGGCGGCGTCCTCCGCGAGCACCGCCTGCAAAGGCCTGGCGCGGGCGCTCGCCGCCGCGACTGCGCGTTTCAGCAGCGCTTGAGCCGCGCTGCGCCCGAGTGTTGGTGCCAGGGCCATCGCCACCGCCTCGGCCATCACCAGACCCTGACTGCGGTCGAGATTGGCGCGCATCACCTCGCCATGCACGGCCATGCCGTCGAGCGCGATCACGAGTTGCTCGACCATGCCGCCGACCGTCACGAACAGCTCGCGCAGGGACTGCCATTCACCGTGCCAGGCCCCACTCGCCCGTTCATGACTGTGGTCGAAACACGAAAACAGGGCGGCCAGTTGGCCGGGAGCGCGATGCGCACCTGCCACCACCGCCACCACCGCCACCGGATTGCGCTTGTGCGGCATCGCGCTCGAACCACCACGCCCGCTGCCGCCGCCTTCGCTGAGTTCAGCGACTTCGCTCTGCATCATGAGAATGACATCGTTGGCAAGTTTGCCGGCGCTGGCGGCCAGCATGGCGAGGGCCGCCGCCAGCGCACGGGGCACGCTGCGATCGGTATGCCAGGGCAGCACCGCGCGCAGTCCGAGCTCACCAGCCATCGCATCGCGCAAGGCGATGCCGCGCGAGCCATAGGCCGCAAGCGTGCCGGCAGCACCGCCGAACTGGAGAGGCAGGCTGACGCGTTGCCGTTCGAGTTCCAGCGCACTGTTCAACAGTGCTTCCAGCCACAGCGCACTCTTGAAACCGAACACGCTCGGCAACGCGTGCTGCGACAAAGTGCGCGCCACCATCAAGGTGTCGCGATGTGCGGCACTCAAGGTCGCCAGGCCGTCGATGATGCCAGTCAGACGCGGCAGCAGCAGCTCGAGCGCGGCGCGCGCCTGCAGCATCAAGGCGCTGTCCATCACATCCTGGCTGCTCGAGCCCCAATGCACATAGAGCGCGGCATCGCTGTCGCGCGCCGCGACTTTGGCAGTCAAAGCGCTGACCAGCGGAATCGCCGCGCTGCTGCTGGCAGCGGTGTCGCGCTTGATCGCGTCGATGTCAAAATCATCCAGCGTGCAGCTCGCAGCGATGACGGCGGCGGCGCGCGGCGGGATCATGCCGAGCGTCGCTTGCGCGCGCGCGAGTGCCGCTTCGAACTCGAGCATCCGCGCCACCGTGGCACGGGCATCAAAACAGGCCGCAACTTGCGGTGAAGACAAATACGCGTCCGCGACCGAATCAAACATCAGCGGGCAAGCCGACGTAGTTTTCTGCCAGCACCGTCTGCGCGGCGCGCGATGAAGCGAGATAATCGAACTCGGCGCGCTGCAACTGTCGCGAGAAACTGTCGTCGTGCAGACGATGGGTCACGGACGTGAACCACCACGAAAAGCGCTCTGCCTTCCAGATGCGTTGCAGACAGGTCTCGGTGTAACGCGCCAGCAGGCTGTCGTTATTGCCGCGCAGCGCTGCGCGCAGGGCGCGTGCCAGCACCTCGACATCCGCCAGCGCAAGATTGAGGCCCTTGGCACCGGTAGGCGGCACGATGTGCGCCGCGTCACCTGCCAGCAACAGACGACCGGATTGCATGGGCTCGGCAACAAAACTGCGCAACGGTGCGATGCTTTTTTCTATCGACGGCCCACTCACCAGCCGTTGTGCGACGTCCGACGGCAGGCGCAAACGCAATTCATCCCAGAAACGTTG
>CAMCBY010000335.1 GCA_945873015.1 Klebsiella pneumoniae | reverse complement strand
TCGAAGAACATCGGATCTGGCAGCAGTTGAGTTGGACCGCGCCGCAAACGCTGGCCGGTATGACAGTTTCATCGCGCAGTCGCTTAGAGCAGCGCTCCCATGAGAGCGGCAACGAAATCGGTTGGCGTGCGCGCCAGTTGTTCAAGGTGATTCGGCCTTTGGGGCAGGGCCCGTGGTCGCTGGTCGCCCTCGACGAAATCTTTATCAACCTCAATACGACGCGCTGGGGTGTTGCTGATGGTTTTGATCAGAACCGCGCGTTCGCCGGCCTTGGCCTCGCCATGAACAGCCACGCCCGCGCCGAGGTTGGTTACCTCAATCAGTTTATTGCTCGCGACGGTGCCAGGGATCGTATGCACCACGTGATCTCTTTGAATCTCCTGTTGAGCTTCTGAGCCGCGCGCGCCGTGAGCTAATTGGGGTCAGATGAGAGTTTGAATCGAAAACCTTGAGCTGACTCCCGTTACTCCTTTTCTCAGCCCGGAGATTCGTCCGTCAGCCGGCGTCGGTGGTCAGTTTGAATGCGTCTTGATGATCCACATCTCGTGGATGCTGGCTCGTGTGCCCATCGTCACGATGATGTCGAGCGGCGCGATGTAGGTGACGTAATACTGATGCTTGTCGACGATCGCGCCTGACGCAGGGAACGGTCCTTCGCTCCATGTCGTGCCATCGAAACGGAACCAGGCTGCACCATTGGCCTGGGCCACGAGCAGGTCTTTGCCGTCAGTGGTCTGGTAGCTTTTCGCATTGCCGACCACGATGGGTGGTGCCGGCATACGTGTCAGCGTGAGTGTGGAATCGAGTTTGTACACCGATGACGCAAGCTTCGATTCATAGGCCCCCATGTAGACCGCATCGCCCACCAGTGTCGACCATGCGCCCGTCAGACCCCACGCGTGTGCACCGGCGATATCCAGCCAGTGAGTCCCGTCCCACAGCGCAACACGGCCGTTGGCCGAGGCAATCACCAGCCCTTTACGCGGAAACCAGGTCAATGATTGTACGGAGCCCGCTTGCCACGGCAGATCGGGCAATTGTGACCAGGTCTTGGTGGTGTGCTGATAGCGCATGACCGGGCCGCCGTAGCGCGCGAAATAGAGATCGCCATTGGGGTCGGTTGCGGCGCTGTCGTAGCCGTGACCATTGTCCCATTCTGGTGTACGTTCCGCCGACCATTTGTCCGTGCCGAGGCAATACTGCAACAGATAACGTGGCGTGCCGCCGGTCGGGCTGGGTACGAATTCGATACATGCATTCGCCGCGTTCCATGCCGCGCCGTCACCGTAATAGAACAGCCGCGGGTCGTCCCACGGCACGTCGACGAGAAAGCTGTCGTTCGGATACTGCTTGATCTCGCCCGGCTGCATGGCCGCCGCAGCGATGCCTAACGGTGTCGTTTTAAGGTCGATGGCTTGAGCCGAGGTGGCGAGCAGGGCAGACACCACCAGCGTAAAAACAATTAAAACCATGACAGAGCCTCAGCGTGTGATGATGAGCTCGAAGCGGCTCCTCGGGAGCGGGCGCCGGGCAGTTGACTTTACCGCGTCCTGGTCTCGAACGCCGCCGCCGTCATGACGGGCGTGCTCGACGTCGTGCGAGCGCGTTATTTACCATACCGATGGCAAGCACAGGGTGGAGAGACATGCAGCAGCGCGATGTCGAGTTCAAAGTCGAATATGGGCCTATCCTGCGCGGCTGGTTGAAGACCCCGGAGGGGCCCGGCCCACATCCGCTGATTGTGATGGCGCATGGCAACGGTGGCCACAAGGAGTGGACCATTCCGTGGGTCGCCGACCGATTTGTCGAGGCTGGTTATGCGGCCCTTGCGTTCGACTATCGTAACTTCGGCGACAGCGATGGCGAGCCCCGCGAAGAGGTCGATCATGCGGGTCGGATAGACGACTGGCGCACAGCGATAACGTTCGGCCTGACGCTCGCTGAGGTCGACCCTGCACGCATTGCTATCTGGGGCACGAGCCTCGGCGGGCGTGATGTTCTCATCGTGGCGGCGCTCGACCGTCGCATCAAAGCGGTAGTGGCGCAGGTGCCTGCCATCGATTGGCGTGACACGGTCTTGCACCATCAGAACAACGTGCGCGAGCGCGAGGCGTTGCAGAAGATTTGGGATGCCGATCGGCTCGCCCGTTTCAAGGGCGAAACACCCGAATACACCCAATTCCAGACCGTACCCGGCACCGAACTCGCGGCCTTTTTTGATACCCTCACGGCCGCAGACAAGAAGAACTGGAAGCAGCGGCTTACCTATCGTTCCTACGAACCGAGCGTCGCCTCGAACGCGCTGCCGTTTGTGCATATGATCTCGCCCACCCCGCTGCTCATGGTGCTGGTCGACAGAGATATCGTGACGCCGACGCAGGGCCAGTTAGAGGCCTATGAAAAAGCGCTTGAGCCGAAGTCCTATGTGCTCTATCCCGGCCGCCACTACGACGTCTATGGACCTCTCAAGGAAAAGGCGACGCAGAACGCCATCGACTGGTTCGACCGACACGTGAAGTAGCGCTCGGCATCAGTTTGTGAGTGTGCTGTCCGGTGCTGAACTGCGATAGTTCTCAGCCACGGATGCCGGCATCGGCATTGTGCCCCGACAATCGCCCAAGACTACGTTGGCGGTGAGCGCGCGGGGCAAGAGGCCGTGCGCGCGGCAACGAACGCTCCGTCTACTTGTGGTAAACAGATTTCGATGAATCTTATCTCTATCCTCTTGCTCGCTCTGGCGATGTCGACCGATGCCTTCGCCGCAGCGATTGGCAAGGGCACCGCCTTGCATCATCCGCGCTGGGGCGAAGCACTGCGCACGGGTCTCATCTTCGGCACGATTGAAGCACTGACTCCCCTGGTCGGCTGGTTGCTCGGCCAGGCCGCCGCAAAGTATGTGACGGCATGGGACCACTGGATAGCGTTTACGCTGCTCGGTGGTTTAGGGGTGCGTATGCTTTACGCCGCATTCAAGGCGGACGAGACCGAGGAGGCGCCCAAACCAAGCCGCCATTCGTTCTGGGTGCTGGCAACCACGGGTTTCGCCACCAGCATCGACGCGATGGCCGTTGGTGTTGGCTTGGCATTTGTCGATGTCGCCATTATTCCCATCGCAGCGGCGATTGGGCTGACGACGTTTCTCGCGGTGACCATCGGCGTCATGCTTGGCCGCGTGCTGGGCGCGGTCGCCGGCAAACGGGCCGAGATGATGGGCGGGTTGCTGCTGATGGGTATCGGCGCGGCGATTCTGCATGAACATCTCACCGCCGGCTGAATTCGGCTGACAGCGCGATTCCACACGTCGGTTCAAGCGACGCGTAAGGCGGCGTAGCGAATCGTTGTGGAGCTCGCGTGCCGCGCAGAGTTCCGCAGAACAATACCCACCGCCTGAAACAATGTGGCGCCGCCGATGCACGTCAAGCAGCGAAGCTGGCGGCGCGAAGGGCTGAGCGAGTTGTCTTATACTCAGTGTCCTTTCACGGTCGTTCAGGAGACATCTCATGGCAATGATGAAGGCGGCAGTATTCGTTGAACCTGGGCGCATCGTGATTGACGACAAGCCCATCCCCGATGTGGGTCCCCTCGATGCGCTGATTCGGGTGACGACCACCACCATCTGCGGCACCGATGTGCACATCCTGAAAGGTGAGTATCCGGTCGCCCGCGGCCTGACGGTCGGCCATGAGCCGGTCGGCATCATTCACAAGCTGGGCTCGGCGGTGCAGGGCTACCACGAAGGTCAGCGTGTCATCGCCGGCGCCATTACCCCGAGCGGCTGGAGCAATGCCTGCCAGTGCGGCTTTTCTTCGCAGGACGGCGCCGGTACAGCTCACGGTTGGCGGCCGCTTGGCGGCTGGAGGTTCGGTAACACTATCGACGGATGTCAGGCCGAATATGTGCTCGTGCCCGATGCCATGGCCAACCTCGCGGCAGTGCCCGATGAACTCACTGATGAGCAGGTATTGATGTGCCCCGACATCATGTCTACCGGCTTGAGTGGTGCTGAACGCGCCAAGATTCGTATTGGCGACACGGTGGTGGTGTTCGCGCAGGGACCGATTGGTCTGTGCGCGACGGTCGGTGCCAAATTGAGCGGCGCGACCACCGTGATCGGCGTCGATCGATTGGCCAACCGCCTGCAGATTTCGCGTCGACTGGGCGCCGACCATGTCATCGACAGCAGCAGCAATGACCCGGTCGAGGAGATCATGCGGCTTACGGACGGGCGTGGTGTGGACGTCGCCATCGAGGCCTTGGGCACGCAGGCAACGTTCGAAGCGTGCCTGCGCGTATTGCGGCCGGGCGGCACCTTGTCGAGCCTCGGCGTCTACTCGACCGATCTTACGATTCCACTCGGCGCGTTCTCCGCCGGGCTTGGCGACCATCAAATAGTCACAAGCCTGTGTCCGGGCGGCAAGGAACGGATGCGTCGCCTGATGTCGGTTATCCAGTCAGGTCGCGTCGATCTCGGTCCGATGATCACGCACCGTTACAAGCTCGACGACATCGAAAAAGCCTACGACTTGTTCGGCAATCAACGCGATGGTGTGCTGAAGGTTGCGATCACGCCTTGAGGCGTGATTCGCGCTACGCCTGTTGAGGCGTGGTAGTGGCCGACGAAAAGCTCACCGTGACTGCAAAAAAGGCCATGGTGGCGCCGCATACACTCACCGCTGAGGCGGTTGCGGCGCTGCTTGATGTGCGGGCCGAAACCGGGCTCAGCGCCGCACAAGCATCTGCACGCCTGTCGCAGGCAGGCCCGAACCGCTTGCCGCAGGCACCGGCACGCTCGCCGTGGCGGGTGTTGTTCGCTCAGTTCAAGAGCATCTTGATTCTTATTCTGCTCGC
>CAMCBY010000334.1 GCA_945873015.1 Klebsiella pneumoniae | reverse complement strand
ATCCCATCGGGCCGGCGACTTTTCTTGCCGCGCTGGTCGGCACGCTCGGCGTGTTGCTGATGTCGCCCATCGACCGCGAGCATCCGATTCGTGCGTTCCTCGCCGGCTGGACCAGCCGCGCCGCATTGTGCGGTCTCGCCAGCGGCAGTTGTTTCGGATTTTCGGCGGTCGGTTTTCGTGGCGCAGCGCTGGCACTGCCGGACACCTCGTTTGTGATGGCCGCCGCCGTCGGGCTGGTGCTCGCGCAATGTATACAGACAGGGCTGTTAGGCGGCTGGCTGCTGCTGCGCGACGCCGGCGTCGTGACGCGGGTGGTCAAGGCCTGGCGGACCTCGCTCATCGTCGGCTGCGCTGGCGCGAGCGCGTCCGCCGGCTGGTTCACGGCGATGGCCATCGAGCCCATCGGGCATGTACGCACGCTCGCGCTGGTCGAACTGTTGTTCGCCTATCTCATATCGCGGCGCATCTTTCGCGAGCAACTGAGCCCGATGGAAATTTCAGGCATGGTATTGCTCGGGGTGTCGCTGGTGATCGTGGCCGTCGCGGCTTGAGCGCAGCTCGCGCTATCGGCCAGACCTGCCCGATGGAGCAGCATTGTCCCGACGCCGCCATTGCGCCTAGACTCAGGGTCGCACCGCTCATCCGTTAACGCCGCTTCTGGGGAGAACCGCAGCCATGGCCAACACCACAACCCGCCCGAATCAAAGTCCTGAAGAGTTCGATGTCGTCGTCATTGGCGCCGGCTTCGGTGGCATGTATGCCCTGCACACCTTGCGCGAACACGGCTACAAAGTGCGTGTCTATGACGAAGCGACCGGCGTCGGCGGCACCTGGTACTGGAATCGTTATCCGGGCGCGCGCGTCGATTACCCGGGCGGCCCGTTCTACTGCTACACCTTCTCCGAAGACCTGCTCAAGGAATTCGACTGGCCGGAAAAACAGCCCGACCAGCCGACCGTGCTGCGTTATCTCAACTTTGTCGCCGACCGCCTTGACCTGCGCCGCGATATCGAACTCAGCACGCGCGTGACCGGCGCGGTCTATGACGAAGCCGCGCAGCGCTGGGACGTCGAGACCGGCAAGGGCGGTCATGTGCGCGCGCAGTTTCTGGTGTGCGCGACGGGCGCGCTGTCGGCGGCCCATGTGCCGAACATTCCAGGGGTCGATGCATTCAAGGGCGAGTGTTACCACACCGGCCGCTGGCCGAACGACAAGCCGGTGGTGTTCAAAGGCAAACGCGTCGGCATCATCGGCACCGGTTCGTCCGGCATCCAGTCGACACCGGTGATTGCGCGCGACGCCACCCATCTCACCGTGTTCCAGCGCACGCCGCAGTACTCGGTGCCGGCCGGCAACACCCCGACCGACAAGGCGCTGGTGGCCGAGGCGCGCAGCAACTGGTCGAAGTTCCGCGACGTGATGCTGAGCACACCGATCGGCGCGCCGGAAGTGCCATCCACCATTCGCGCCTGCGATCACACGCCCGAGCAGCGTCGTGCCACTTACGAAGCTGCGTGGCAGAAGGGCGGCCTCGGCCCGATTCTTGTTTCGACTTATTGCGACATTCTGACCGACACCCAGTCCAACGATTGGTTGGCCGAGTTCGTGCGCGACAAGATTCGTGAAATCGTCAAGGACCCCGAGACCGCGCGCAAACTCCTGCCGAGTTATCTCATCGCGACCAAACGTCAGGTGATGGACGAGGGTTATTACGACGCTTTCAACCGCGACAACGTCAGCCTGGTTGATCTGCGCGAAGACGCGATAGTCGAGATCACCGCCGACGGCGTGCGTACCGAGAGTGGTCATCATCCGCTCGACATGCTGATCTTCGCGACCGGCTTCGATGCCATCACCGGCGCGCTGCAGAAGATCAATCCGGTCGGTCGTGGCGGTGTGACGCTCGCCGAGCGCTGGAAGGAACGGTTCAACTCGTGGCTGGGCCTGACCATTCCCGGCATGCCCAACCTGTTCATGATCCACGGCCCGGAATCGCCCTGCGTGTTGTACAACATGCCGCTCGGCGCAGAACGGCAGATGGACTGGATTCGTAACTGCATCGAGCACCTGCGTCACAACGGTATTGGCGCCATCGAACCGGCGCCGGGTGTGGATGTGGCATGGAGCAAAGAGGTATCGGCGGTCGCCGATACGACGCTCTATACCAAGACCGAGTCGTGGTACACCGGCGCGAATATCCCGGGCAAACACCGTCAGTTTGCCGTGCACTTGGGTGGGCCGGCCTATTACTCGCGTATTCAGGAAGCGGCCGACAAGGGCTACGAAGGTTTTGTGACCGAAGCCGAGCGCGGCGCGGCAGCCGCCTGAGCCAGACATGGTGATATTCCGCCCGGCGCATCAAGCCGGGCGGAATGTGGGAATGGTTCTACACCTGCGGACGGGGTCTTTCATTTTCATCTGGGTCAGACTTCAGTCTGACATGGCAAGGCGCTTTGCAGGATTGAGTGTGGGCGCAGTGTCAGGCTAAAGCCTGACCCACAATACCCGGGGCCGTGGCCAGGATCTCGCCGACGAAGGGCAGCCCCGGTCCCAAATTCGGCTGCCGTCCAGTCGATCAGGCTGGCAACAAATACACTGAGGAGAATGACCAATGAGCATCGATCGTGCCTGGGTGGAGCGCTGGGTCAGCGCCATCAATACCTGCCCGGCCTGCGCCAATACCGGGCGCGGCTTCGACTGTGACTTCACCTTTGTCATCGGTGGCGAGCGCTACACCTTCCAGGTGCGTAATGGCCGCGTCGACGCGCTCATCCACAATGGCGGGCCGCTGGTGCACAGCGTATTCAGCCTGCTCGCTGACGAACCCACCTGGGCAGCATTACTGTCACCCGAACCGCCGGCCATGGGCCACGCCATTTTCGCTGCCATCGCGAGCGGCACCATGCAGTTCGAAGGCGATATCCGTCCGGTCTTTCAGTTCATGATGCCGCTGTCGAACTGGATTGACGTTGCGCGCCGTCTGTCGGGCACGCCACCACGCGCAGCCGAGCCGGACTGGCACGAGGACTGGCAGGCGACCGGGCGCTACGTCAATGTCACGCTCGATGGTGTGCGGCACAAGGTGTTTTATTTCGAGGCCGGCAGCGGTATTCCGGTGCTGTGCCAACACACGGCGGGCAACGAGAACCGCCAGTGGCGTCATCTGCTCGAAGACCGCGAACTGACGCGTCGTTATCGTTTTATCGCCTACGACCTGCCGGCCCATGGCAAGTCGGACCCGCCGCTCGGCCGTGACTTTTTTGCCGAGGATCAGCCTCTGACGTCGGACTGGGTGACGCGTTTTGTGATTGCGCTCGGCGCGGCGTTGAAACTCGAGCGGCCCATCTTCATCGGCTGCAGTATTGGTGGCGTGATTGCGTTGCATCTCGCCGAGCGGTATCCGCAACATTTTCGTGCACTCATCGCCCTCGCCGGCGCGGTGCCGACCTATGGCTTTTTCCATGACTGGTGGATAGACCCGACGGTCAACGTCAACCAGATGGTCGGCGGCATGATGGACGCGGTTACGGCGCCGGGCATGTCCGCTTGCGACAGTCAGCTTGGACGCATCATTCAGAGTTCACACCCGCGCACGCTGCGCAACGATCTTTATCTCTGGGGTGTGGACAATACTGACGCCAGCCTTGCTGAGCGCATCGATGCGAGCAAGGTGCCGCTCTACCTCTACGCAGGCGAGTATGACTTCACCTGTCCGCCCGCCCACGTCGAAGCCTGCGCGCAGCGTATCGGCGCGGGCGTGCACTACGAGATGTTGAAGGGGCTCGGCCACTTTCCGATGAGCGAGAACTACACGCTGTTTCGCCCGGTGCTGCTGCGTACGCTGGCCGACATCGAGGCGCGTAGCGCTGTTTGATTGCGCCGCTGCAGCCGGCTGGACCAGTCGCCCTGTAACGAGTCAGGCCGCTGGTCTTGCCACCGCGTGCGCAGACGGGCGCGCGGTGGATGGCAACATACCCGCAATGTTTTATCGCTCGTCTGGCTACACCGTAGCCTGCAAGGAACGAATTTGACCGAAGTCACTACGCAAACGCGTGGCAGCAACCGCCTGCGTTCGATACTCGCCGGCTCGGCCGGCAACGTGGTCGAGAGTTTCGACTGGTTTTCTTATGCCGCCTTCGGGCTTTATTTCTCCAAGGTGTTTTTCCCAAACGAGGACCAGACCAGCCAACTCCTGCACACCGCCGCGGTGTTTGGTGTGGGTTTCTTCGCACGCCCGGTGGGCGCGTGGGCGATGGGGCTGTATGGCGACCGCGTCGGGCGCAAGGCCGCGATGGTGGTGTCGGTCAACCTTATGTGTTTCGGCTCGATGCTGATTGCGGTGTGTCCAGGCCAGGCGCAGATCGGTATCGCCGCGCCGGCCATCCTGGTGTTCGCGCGCATCCTGCAGGGCGCCAGCATGGGTGGCGAGTACGGTGTGTCCGCGACTTACCTGGCGGAAATGGCAACGCGCGAGAACCGTGGTTTCTGGTCCGGCATGTTTTATTCGACGCTCATCTTCGGCCAGTTGTTGGCGATGGCGCTGCTACTGAGTCTGGGTGCGCTGCTGTCGCAGGCCGAGATGCACAGCTGGGGCTGGCGCGTGCCGTTTTTTCTCGGCGGCATGCTGGCACTGGTGGTGTACTGGTTGCGGCGCGGTATGGATGAGACCCCGTCGTTCCAGCGCCGCAGTGGCGAGCGGGCCACCACCTGGGGCATGTTGACGCGTTATCCGCGTGAAGCCGTGACGGTGGTCGGTCTCACTGCCGGCGGCACACTCGCGTATTACACCTATACAACCTATATCCAGAAATTCCTGGTCAACACGTCCGGCTTCAGCACTGACGAAGCGAGCCTCATTACGGCCGGCGGGCTGA
>CAMCBY010000333.1 GCA_945873015.1 Klebsiella pneumoniae | reverse complement strand
ACACCGGCATGCAGGCCGACCACACCGAGACGCAGGAGCAGGGCGGTCATTGACAACACAAAAGCTGCCTCGGTGGCGGCTTCGCCGCTGAGTATCATCGCGCAGCCCAGCAGGCACAGGGCGGTGAGAGACAACATGATTGCTCCGACACGGGCAGTGCGTCGCACTTGCAGTGCCATCGCAGCACTCGCAATGCCGAGCAGAGCGTAGGCCGGCGCCGCAGACGAAGACAACATGGCCAGTGCCGGCAAGAGGGCGTTGAGCAGGGTCGGTGCAATCGGTCGCCGACGTGCGACGAGATCAGGCGCAAGCACGAGAATCGCGACCAGCGCGGCCAGAAAGGTCAACAGAGGTAGATGATTTGTCGCGATGCTCATGGCTTCGGCTCATCACGACCGACAAGGCTCTCGGTATAACGTTCGTCAAGGCGTTGCAGGCCGCGCGCGAGCCTGACCACGGGCGCCAGCGCCGCATCCAGCCGGTCGTCGAGCCGGAAGCGATGCAACTGGCCGAGATACCAGCGCCGCGTCAGCGGCGAAGTCGACGAGTGCGCGGGGACGTGAGCAGCATGATGTCCATGATGATGGGCATCGTGCAGCATGTTGGGCGCGCGCAGATACTGCCAGACGCGCAACATCGCATGGGACACGAGGTGCACGAGCGCGAGTGTGGTCAGCCCCATGCAGATCTCGGCGAGGATGAGCCCAATCTGGGCGAGCGTGGCCTGCGCGAGGCCGCCCTTGGCATCGGCCTGGGTGCGCGCCACGGCAGACGCGTACAGCGCGGTGGCGAGGCCAACCATCGCACCGAAGGCGGCCGCGAGTGGTGCGGCATCCAGTAACGGTGCTGCGCGCAGCAAAAGATACAGACCGGCATGGATCGAAATGCCGCCGTAGAACAGGGCACTCGAGGGCGTCGGCCCTTCCATCGCGCGTACCAGCCAACCGCAGAACGGCAATTGAGCTGACTTGCCGAAGGCTGCCAGCAGCACCAGCAATGCAAGCACCGTGACCGCGATGGCCGGCAATTCCTGCGCCGCGCCGAGGTCGGACAAGCGGGTTGAGCCCAGCAGTTCGTGGGTCATCACGATGGCAATCAGAAAGGCGACGTCACACAAACGATAAGTCGCGAACGCGCGCACCGCTGAACGCACCGGCTCGGCCCGTTCGTGGAAAAAACCAATGAACAGTGTTGAGGCGATCCCTATGGCTTCCCAGCCGGCGAAGAACAGATCGAGAGCGCCGGCGTAGGCAACCACCTGCGTGCCGGCCGCAAACAGGCCGAGCAGGACATAGAAACGGAAGAACCCCGGGTCTTTGTGCAGATAGGTTTCGGAAAAACGCGCCACCAGTGCGGTCAGCAGCGCACCGAGCAGGGAAAACACCACGGAATAGATATCAATCAGGAACAGCGCCGGTATTTCATATTCGCCAACCGCTATCCAACTGCCGAAATCAACTTCGCCGTTCGCCTCGCCCGGCCACAGGCCTGCATGGGCGCCTGCCAGGTAGATACTCGCGAGCAGCGAACTGACCAGACCTACACGCAGCAAACCTGAGACCCGTGGTTCGTCCGGCCAGGCCTCGCCGAGCAATAAACGGCTGCCGGCCAGCACCGAGGCAATAAGTGGCGCCAGCACCACCACGATGAGCGCGATGTGTACCGGGTCAGACATGTGCGACACGCCCTTGTGCAGGCGCGCCCCGCGTTGCGGTCGGCGCATCGACCAACGCGGGCAGTAGATGCTCGCGCGAAGCGCCGTGCCATTTTTGTGAGTCTGTCACGCGCGGGAAGGCGCTGCGACTCGGTGTATAGGGCACGAAGTTGCCGCGTTCGAAAACCTGCATTTCACCGCTATGCGGGTCAAGCGAGACCAGTTGCACCCATTCTTTCACCACCAGTTCGCACACCTCGGCTTGGCGCGCGGCGACTTCGAGCAAACGCGCGGGAGTTGCTTCAACGATCAGCAGCAGGCGCATTGGCTCGTGCAATTCGACCATCTGCAACGGCAAGCCGGTGCGCAGATCGCTGAGGTGTCCGTTCATGATTCCGATCAGGCCAGTCACGTTATGCGGCAGTTTGGTCCCACAGCCGTAACGTTCGTTGTCCACTGAAGAAAAGTAATACTCAAGGTTGATACCGGCACCTACCGGTCCGACAGCGGCCAGCACCCGTTCGATTATGCCGCCATCAGTATCCAGCGTTGGGTCGTAGCTGATCAGAAAAGGGCGCCTGTCCAAATGCACGCCACGCGTCAGCGTGCGACGTCCGACCACGGCAATGGCATTGGTGCAATGCCCGTACTCCGGTCGCGGCTGTCCGAAATGGGAAGCACGCGCTTCAACGTGACGCAACGCCATCTCGGGCGACAAACCCAGCGGCGCATGATGAAACCGTCGGCAGCGTTCCTGAGCACTGTACTGGCGTGCCCGCTGCAAGACTTTATCGGCGACTTCGAATGCTGAGTACAACTCGGTCGGCAGCTCTTCAAGGTCGTAGTAGTGCACGCCGTCGTCTGCCGTGTCATGCAGGCCGCCGATAAACCAGGTGTCGGCCGGGATGTCGACACCGCGTGCGCGCACTTCGGCACGCACGTCGGCACGATTGGCAATATCTGCGAACAGGCGCGCGTTGGCGCCGCCGCGCCGGCCGCCGCAGGCGCCGCAGTCGTGGGCGGACTCGTGCGGATTGTTGAGACTGGTGGAGCCGTGTCCAAGCAACACCACGATTGGCGCCATGTGCCCGGCAAGGCCCGTTGAGCGTAATACTGCCGCAACGCGATCGGCCGCTTCGCTGAGCGAGAAGCCGCGCAATTTTCCGCGCTCGGAACGTGATTCGTTAGCCGCCGCGCGCAACGTAGCGAGGCGCGTGACCGGACGTGGAAACAACAGGTCGCGAACTCGGCCGTGGACCAGCAGCGAGGTGCGTGGCATGAGCACGCGTATGACCACCGCGAGCGCTGCCAGCGGCCCGAGCAGTAAGGACACACCGGCACCGCCGGCCAAGGTCCGCGAACCGCGATGCGCGCCACGGTGTAGCGCATTCCAGGCGTCGCGCAGCTGTCGACGCAGTTGATCCCAGCCGTGTTGACTGGGCAAGGGCGCTTCGAAAATCTCGTGATCCGGCGTCACTACCACGGGGCAATGAGCCGACGGCGCGCTGTCGTAAAGTCCCTGATAATCGACGGCAACGCCGAAGAAACCGGCACCCCCCAGGGTTTCGAATTCCTCGCCCTGTTCCTCGATGGCGCGCCGTATGGATTCCTCACGTTCGTCGATGCAGAACAGGAACTGTGCTGCGGGACGCCCCGTCGATTCTATTTTCCCCGCCGCACGACGCGCGGCAATGGCATCGAGGATCTGGCGTCGATACCAACCTTCATAGGCTTCTTGCCAAACCGCGCGACGTTGCAGCATCGGAAACTCAGCGCTTAGCCGCCACAGTGTGGCGACGTCGGACTCGGGTAGGGCCGCCACCGCTTGAGCATCGAGGCCCGCACCGCCGCTCAGCGTCCATAGACGCACCGCATCGCTTTCCATCCTGTCGCTCTGCGGCGCCGGCACGTGCGCGCGTAGCGCGGTGAGTGTGACGGGCAGGCGCAGCAGTTGCGCTTCGTGGGCGATGGCGCGTCGCTCAAGCAGCAGCCGTACGGCCAGAAAATCGGCGAGACTGACCGGCACACCCACACTCTCGTCGGGGTGGGTCTCGAGGCGCGCGAACATGCCAGCCCAGCCGGCCAGCGCCACCGCGCTTGCGACCACATAGGATTCGAGTTCGGCATCATCAACGCCGAGTTCGGCAAGCAGCATTTTGATCACGGCACGTGCGTCATCGTTGTGGCGATGGACCGCGGTGAAATCCTCGACCACGCCGGGCGCGCCGCGCGGTGCCGAGCCACCTTCGGCGTAAAGCATCGCGACGGTGGCGAGGAAGCCGCGCTCGCGACCGGGCATAGGCGACAGCATCTGACCCTGGTCGAGAAAAGCTGCACACAGGCGCACCAGTTCGCGCATGACGGTCAGATCGGTATCGCCACCGCCGAGCGCAAGCAAAGCATCGCGATGACGCTGAACGGGTGGCGGCGCGAGTTCCAGCGCGGGCGGCTGGCGGCTGACCATCTCACGGCACGCGCGAAGACGCGCTGCAGCTTCGCCGCCCTGCTCGCGCAGCAGGAATTCAATACCCGCGACGTCGGCCGCGGCCGGCTCGTGTAGCATCAGCAAGCGCAATAACGCGTGGCGCGACAGCCCTAACGCAAGTGGCGCTGCGTCTGTCTCGCCGTGATAGAGAAGCAGGGCATGGTCGAGATCTCGGGCCTCGATGCGTCCGGCCCGGTAGGCCGCACGAAAGGTTTCAATCTCCAGATAAGGCCTGGCTCCCAGCAGCATCGCGCCGCGCTGAACTGCTGCGTGGAATGGCAGATGCTGGAAGGCGTGCAGGGTGTTGTGGTGGATGAAAACCCCGAGAGGGCCCTGATCGGGCAGGATATGGCGTGCCGCAGAGAGCGCCGCCGCCAGCGCGTCGCCAGCAGCGTCCGGCTGCAGGTGACTCATCAGTGCGCGAGTCCGCTCCCGCCCTTAAACAGTTGTTCCAGCCCAACGACTTCCACCTCGATGCGCCGCTCGACGCTGGAATCGACGAATTCGCGCAGAACTTCTGCGACATCGTGATCGATTCGTTGCACCGCGCTGCCATCAAGGATGATCACTGAGCCTGGCGGATAGGCCTGCAGTTTCATGGTCAAGTTGGCTTTGGCAAGAAAGCTCAGATGCTCGTTCAGACGCAGCCGCGTGCGATTGCCGACCGTCTCAACTACCTGGCAACTCTCGACTCGCAGATGCTCGAGCAGAATAAATACCACGCTGGTCACAAGGCCCACTG
>CAMCBY010000332.1 GCA_945873015.1 Klebsiella pneumoniae | reverse complement strand
TGACAAGCGACTCAAGCTGCCCGGAAATTTCATCGAAGTAGTTGAAGCGACCCTGACCAAACACGCCGAGGAATTTTCAGTCAAGGTCGGTGGCATGCCTACCGGTATGCATGTTCGTCGCCTGAATGACAATCTACTGTTGTTCGCTGCCCATCCCGAATCTGAGATCCGGAGCCTGACCGTACAATCGGCAACTGTTGTCGCGCTGGGCGTGCTGCTGGTGGTGATCTTCACCGGGGGTGGTCTGGTCGCGGTGCTGGCCCATCTTATTGTGAAACCGGTGGAACGACTGGGATTGGTCGCTGCTGAGATCGGCACCGGCAATTGGGACATCGCGAGCGGCATCGAGAGCAACGACGAAATCGGTGTTCTGGCGCGCTCGGTGGAAGACATGGCGCGCAACCTCAAGGCGGCCGACGACCGCGTGCGTTTTCTCGCCTATCACGACAACCTCACCGGTCTGCCCAATCGCGCCATGTTCCGCGACTATCTGACCCGCGCCCTGTCGCAGGCTGAAAGAGCGGAGCAGAAACTCGGCATCCTGTTTCTCGATATCGACGGATTCAAACGCATCAACGATACGCTCGGCCACCAGACCGGCGATCTGTTGTTGAAAGAGGTCGCGCGTCGGCTCACTTCGCGTTTGCGCGAGGAAGACGTGGTGTCTTTTGGTGAGGGCGTTGCGCGACCCGAAGGCCTGCTCGCCCGTCTCGGCGGCGATGAGTTCATCGTATTGTTGACCGCCGTACAAGACCTGCATGGACCGGGCACTGTCGCGCGCCGTTTCATCAGGGCGCTCGGCGAGACCATTACCCTCAACGGTCAGGACTGTCATATCGGTGCCAGCATCGGCATTTCCATCTACCCTGACGATGGCAGCGACGCCGGCGAGCTGATCAAGAACGCCGACATCGCCATGTATCACGCCAAGAGCCTCGGCAAAAACGCCTATCAGTATTTTCAGTCGTCGATGAATTCCGCGGTGCTCGAGCGCGCTGCGCTGGAAGCGAAGTTGCGCAAGGCCATCACTGACCAACAATTGTCACTGCATTACCAGCCTCAGATTGATCCGTTGACGGGCCTGGTGGTGGGGCTTGAAGCTTTGTTGCGCTGGACCGATCCGGAGGCCGGTCCGATTTCGCCCGGCGCCTTCATTCCGCTCGCCGAAGAGACCGGTCTGATTCTGGAGATGGGTGAATGGGTCATCAACGAAGCCTGTCGTCAGGCCCGTCAGTGGGACGGACGCGGACTGCCGGCGGTGCCTATATCGGTCAACGTGTCGGGCGTGCAGTTCGAACGCCAGGATGTGGCCGAGATCGTGCGGCTGGCGGTCGAGCGTCATCATCTGCCGCCGGGTCGACTCGAAGTCGAAATCACCGAGTCGGCCATCATGCGCCACCCGGAACGGGCGGTGGCAGCGCTCAATACCCTGCGCGAATCTGGTGTCGGCGTTGCGCTCGACGATTTCGGCACCGGTTATTCGTCGCTGAGTTATCTGCGCCGTTTCCCCATCGATACCCTCAAGATTGACCGCAGTTTTATCCTTGAAATCGACCAGAACGAGGAAGACGCCGAGATTGTGGCGGCGATTGTTGCGATGGCCCACACCCTGGGGCTGCGGGTGATAGTTGAAGGTGTGGAGAGCGATGCTCAGCTCGCCGTGATCATCGCCAAAAACTGCGATGTAGTGCAGGGTTTTGTATACAGCCGGCCGATGCCGGCCGCCGAGGTGCCGGCGCTGCTGCGCGCGCCCATGCGTCGCAGCGCCTGAACTCGCGTCAGCCGCAGCGTTGCACCTCGACCCGCGCGTCGAAAGCATTGCTGCCGAAGTTGAGATCCGACAGCCCGTCCGGTGTCAGGGCATTCGCCGATGAACCGTTCAAGGTCACCGACGGCCACCAGTTGAAGGGCAGATAGACCACGCCCGCGGCGGTGTCCAACGAGACCCGCGCCACCGCTTCTACCGTCCCGAGCTCGTTGAACATACGCACGCGGTCGCCACTCGTGATAGCGCGTGCGGCGGCGTCGTCGGGATTCAATTGAATCTCAGGGCGATGTTTACGCGTGCCGGCATGGGGCAGATTGACGTAACCGGAATTGAGAAAGTGCGCAGTCTTGGCCGACACCAGCCGTAACGGCAGTGCGCCGCTCGCGGCTTCGGGGAGCGGCGCATAGTTCGGCAAGGGATCGTGACCCGCCGCCGCGAGGCTGGCGCTATAGAACTCGCACTTGCCGCTGGCGGTGGTGAAGCCGCCTTGTGCGCGCGGTCGCCAGTCGTGCGGCAGCTTGAGGCGCGCCCAGCCGCTCGCCATCAAACTCTCGAAACTCACGCCGTCGAGATAGGCATGACCGCTGGCCAGCAACTGGCGTATACGTTGTTCATCGCCCAGGTGCAGATAGTCATCAGTGAAGCCGAGCGCCGTGGACAAGCGGCGGAACAACTCGCTGTTGGCGATGGCCTCACCGAGCGGCGCGATGGCGGGCGGGTTGATGGCTAGGTAGGTCTGGCCCCACGAGGCCATCAGTTCCCATTGTTCGAATTGGGTAGTGGCAGGCAGCACGATGTCGGCGTAACGCGCGGTATCGGTCATGAACTGCTCGTGCACGACGGTGAACAAGTCCTCGCGTTGCAGGCCTTCGATAATCAGATTCTGATTGGGCAGGGTCACCACCGGATTCAAGTTGTAGACCATGAGCCAGGTGATGGGCGGTGCCATGCCGGGGTCGGTCAGCACCCGCCCGAGCTGCGCGAGGTGCACGCTGCGCGCCGCTTTCGGCAAGGACGCCGGCGCCAGAACCGCGCTGTAGTCGAGACACTCGTAGAACAGATCGCCGGTGAAATGACTGACACCGCCGCCGAGATCCCGCCACGCGCCGGTCAGGGCCGGCAGACAGGCGACTGCACGAAAACCGAGACTGCCGTTGGAGTAGCGCTCCATGCCGACCATGAGGCGCAGCGCCGCTGGCCGCGTAGTGGCATAGAGTCGCGCGAGTTTTTCGATATCGGCCGCGGTGAGGCCAGTGATGTCGGCGACGCGTTGTGGCGGGTAGTCCTTGACCCGCTCACATAGCGCTTCGAAACCTGTGGTGTACCGGGCGATGTAGTCGGCATCGTGCAGTTCGTCGCGGATGATCACATGCATCATGCCGAGCGCCAGCGCGGCGTCGGTTGCGGGGGTCAATTGCACATGCCAGTCAGCATGGGCGGCGGTCGGTGTGCGTATCGGGTCAATCACCACCACTTGTGCGCCGCGCTTGCGCGCAGTCGCGATCGGGCCGCCCCACAGATGCACATTGGTGGCGACGGTATTGGTGCCCCAGATCACAATCAGGCGGCTGTGTTCCAGATCTTCCGGCAGTAGCGCCGGCCCCGCGCCGATGGTGGATGCCACCGCGTCATAGGCGACATTGCCGCAGATCTGGCGATCGACTTCGGTGGCACCGAGGCGCGCGAAAAACTGATCGCCTGCGTAGCGCTGCAAGAGCCCGATAGTGCCGGCGAAATTGCACGGCATGGCGGTCAGTGGCCCGTGTTCGGCAATACCTTCCTGCAGGCGCGTGACAATCGTCGCG
Source organism: Klebsiella pneumoniae (assembly GCA_945873015.1). Classification (GTDB taxonomy): domain Bacteria; phylum Pseudomonadota; class Gammaproteobacteria; genus JADJYF01. The sequence continues at coordinate 1,310 of CAMCBY010000332.1, read as the reverse complement.
AGTGCTTCGTCCCAACTGATACGCGTAAACGCGCCGCTGCCCTTGGCGCCGCTGCGTTTGAGTGGATGGAGAATGCGGTCCGGGCTGTAGACCCGCGTCGGATAACGTTTGAGTTTGGCGCACAAGGCACCGCGCGTGTAGGGATGATCGGCGGTGCCTTCGACCTGCACCGCGCGTCCGCTGTCGTCGACCGACACCTGCCAGGCGCAGGTATCAGGACAGTCGTGGGGGCAGGCACCGTGAACTTGTTTCATGAGCGTCGCTCGGGCTGGGATTGATGCGCATGATGCGCCAGCGCGCGGCGCGCTCCAAGCCTTGGCCGTCACGCACTTAACGGTACTTCCCACTGGGTGTCGATTGTGCTCAAGTTCAAAGCGTCGCCCGCCGGCGGCAGAGAAGGGGGAGAGTGATATGGCTATGCTTCGCGCCGACGACGGCGTCAATCTCTATTACGAGCAAACCGGCAGCGGTACGCCTATCGTGTTCGTACACGAATACGCCGGTGACATTCGCAGTTGGGAGCCGCAGGTGCGGCATTTTTCGCGTCGCTACCGTTGTATCACTTACAACGCACGCGGTTATCCGCCGTCCGACGTGCCACCCGATGTCGACAGCTACTCCCAGGCGCGTGCGCGGGATGACATCCTCGCCATGCTCGATGGGCTCGGTCTCGACCGCGCGCATATTGTCGGTCTGTCGATGGGCGCGTTTGCGACCCTGCACTTCGGCATGCACTACGCGTCACGCGCGATGTCGCTGGTGGTGGCGGGCTGCGGCTATGGCGCCCATCCCGATGGTTACGCCGAGTTCCAGGCCCATGCGCGTGACAATGCGCGCCTCATCCGCGAGCAGGGGATTGCAGCCTTTGCTGGCTCCTACGGGCAGGGGCCGGGCCGCACACAATTGAAAGCCAAGGACCCGCGCGGGTTCGAAGATTTTCTGCACAATTTCTGCGACCACTCGACGCTCGGCTCGGCCAATACCATGGAGGGATATCAGGCGCGGCGGCCGTCGTTGTATTCACTGGACACAGAACTCGCCGCCATCACCGCGCCGTGCCTGATTGTCGCTGGCGATGAGGACGACCCGACCCTCGAACCCGCGCTGTTCATGAAGCGTCGCATCAAGAGCGCCGGACTCGCCGTGCTGCCGCGCAGCGGCCATGTGTTGAATCTGGAAGACCCGGCGCTGTTCAATCAACTGCTGGAGGACTTCTTCCATCAGATAGAAAGCGGGCGCTGGCGCGCGCGCGAAGTGTGAGGCCCACGCCATGAGCGCCGCGACGGCCCTGGCCGGGCTCAAGGTCATCG
>CAMCBY010000331.1 GCA_945873015.1 Klebsiella pneumoniae | reverse complement strand
CTATGCCCATCAATTCGTCATGGCCAGCAAAGGTGCCAGGCACCGGGCGCCCGTCTTTGGCGCGGTGAAGCATGGTGCGCGAAGAAGTGAATCCGAGGGCACCGGCGCGCAGGGCCTCCTCGACGATCGCGGCCATGGCTGCGACGTCTTCCTTACTGGCTTTCTGATTGGCGGCGCCGCGGTCGCCCATCACATAACCGCGCACTGCGCCGTGGGGCACCTGGGTACCGATATCAAGCGCGCGCGGAAATTTCTCCAGCGCGTCTAAATATTCGGGAAAACTTTCCCACTCCCATTTGATTCCTTCGGCAAGCGCACTCCCTGGAATATCTTCCACCCCTTCCATGAGTTGAATCAGCCATTCGTGACGATCGGGACGCGCCGGCGCAAAACCCACACCGCAGTTACCCATCACCAGCGTCGTAACGCCGTGCCAGCCTGATGGCGCGAGGTACGGGTCCCAGGTGGCTTGGCCGTCGTAGTGAGTATGCACATCGACAAATCCCGGCGTGACTATCAGTCCGTCAGCCGCAATCTCGCGCCGGCCGGGGCCCGCTTTGCCGCCTACTTGAGTGATGCGATCGCCGTCGATGGCGATGTCTCCCACGACTGCGGCTGCGCCGCTGCCATCTACGATACGTCCTGCTCGAATAACGAGGTCGTGCACAAACAATCTCCTGGGTAGTCGCCGCCGTTGGCGGCAGGTATGGCGCCCGGGCCCTTTCGGCCCGGGCGCCATACTGGTTTCAATTACTCAACCAGCGCTGGCGGCTCTGGTAGCGGTAGCGGTAGCAGTGGCGGTGCTGCCGGTCTGGCCGGTGCGACCCAGGCGCAGCAGTTGCCCCGGCGTTGCGCCGGTGCACTTGCCATCCTTGAACGTCACTTGGCCGTTGACCATGATCCAGCGATATCCCTCCGCACGTTGAATGCGGCGCCACTCATTGGCCGGAAAGTCGTGGGCGATTTCATAGTCGATTTCAGGCACACGCTTCAAATTGGCATAGTCGTAGACGATGATGTCGGCGGGCGCACCTTCGCGCAGAAAACCGCGGTCGGTGAAACCTGCCGCCTGCGCAGGCAGATAACTCAGGCGAAAATGCGCCTGCTCCAAGGTCAGTTCGCCGGTCTCGCGGACCAGCCACGTCAACATTTCAGTCGTGAACGAACCGCCGGTGAAGAAGCGCGTATGGGCGCCGCCGTCCGACAGTCCCGGAATGACATGTTGATTGCGTACCAGTTCACCGACCTTCTTCGGATCGGTGCTGCCGATATCCGCAGTCTTGTACAACACCTTCAAACCACCGGCCACGCCAATATCGAGCATGGCGTCGATGTGGTGTTTGCCTTCGGCCTTGGCGATTTCGCCCAGCTTACGGCCGTGGTACTTGGCCAGTTCCGGATGACCGGGTGTCGCTTCGATGACGATGCCTTCAATCGGGCCACCCACACCGGTAGTTGCGAGGGTCGCTTCTTCGGCAATCATCTCCTTACGAATCGCCGGGTCCGCGAGTTTGACCATACGCTCTTCAAGTGTGCCGACAGTAGCCTTGGCCCACGCCGGGCTTGAATCATAGAGATTCCAGTCTTCGAGCGTGAAGATGAAGGGCGCGCGCACGGTGACCGCCTGACCATAGACTCGCAGTCCACGTTCGAAACAACTGTCAATCCACGCCATGGTTTCTGTGTGGATGTTCTCGTGACCTTCCTCGTCTGAGGCTATCAGTGCATTGAACAACACCGGCCTGCCGGTGCGCCGCGCGATTTCCTCGACGAACAAGCGGTCCTCGTCGGCGGTGTTATTGACGACGTCGCCACCTTTGGCATTGACCAGTTGCACAAAACCATCGCCGCGTTTGCCAAGCAGATCGCTGAACGAGAGCAAGGTCTCATCGGGCACCAGATCGGTTGGCATCGGTGTGCCATCAAAATCTGACTGTACCGAGTTCTTGCCGAAACGCTGGAAGGAAAACCCCATCATGCCGGCGTCCATCGCCTCGCTGATGAGGCGATTCATTTCACCCTGTTCATCAGCCGTTGCTGCGCGGCCGGACTTCGCGCCTTCAAGGCCAAGTACATAGACCAGCAACGGGTTGAGTGGCACGTAACTCAGCAGATTGACACCCTTGGGAATACGGTCAAGGTGGTCCATCCATTCCGGTAGCGACTCCCATTCCCAATCGAGACCCAGGCCTTCGACCATGGTGTCGTAGGGGATCTGTTCGGTGCGCGTCATCATCTGCAGCAATCGTTCACGGCTTTCTTTGCGTGCGGGAGCAAAACCGAAACCACAGTTGCCGAGCGCGACCGAAGTAACACCGTGCCAGCCCGAGATAGTGCAGTAGGGATCCCAGTGAACCTGGGCATCATAGTGTGTGTGCAGATCAACAAAACCGGGTGCGACGATCAGTCCCTCGGCATTTATCGTTTCACTCGCATCGGATGCATCTATGCGACCAATCTTCGCAATGCGCCCGTCTTTGATCGCAATGTCACCTTTGAAGCGCGGCAAGCCGGTGCCGTCGATGACGGTCCCGTTCTTGATAACCGAATCGTATTTGGCCATGTGAGAACTCCCCTCTGGTGGCAAACGCGCGCATATTTTTGATTGCGGGGCCGATCTTGTTGCGGCGTTCACAGGTTGTTAAGACGCCGGCCTGTTGATAACCGTAGTTCACGAAATGCAATGCGGCATCCTGACCATATGGGGGTTTCTTAGGCGACCCCGTCGAAGTGAGGTGTTGTTGCCAACCCGTTTGGGTAGCGCCGGGGGCGGGTAATGCGATTGACGGACATACCGCCAGGGATTTCTGCCCAGGCCTTGATGCCCCTGATACAAACACACGACGGCGCTACGCGGGGCAGCGCAAATTCAGCCCTCACCCTCACGCCACGCACCCGGGGTGGTGCCGAACCAGCGCCTGAACGCTTTGCGGAAGCTGGCCGAATCGGCATAGCCGAGGCGGGCCGCGACGTCCTGCACACGCGCACCTGGTGCGCCGAGCAGATGCTGTGCACGGGACTTCAAGCTTGTATCCAGCAGCGCCTGATAGGTGGTGCTCTGTGCGTGCAGTCGCCGAATGAGCGTGCGCGAAGAAAGGTGCAGACGTTGAGCCACCTCTTCAAGCGTGGGCAAGGCGCATGAGCCTGGTTGCGCGAGCAAGTCTTGCAGCAGTTGTGTGATGCGCGTCGCGATGTCGCCTGCGCTGCCGCTGTGCAGGGCCGCTTCGCAGCGCGCCAGCGCGCCATGCCAGGCGCCGTCGTCGAAATCGACATTGGCAATCTTGCGCCATGCGGCAGGAATGACCAGCGCATTGCTGCCGCGCTCGAATGCGACCGGGCAATCGAACCAGGTCGCGTAGCGCTCGCGGTACGCGGGTGGCGCATGGCTGAACTCGATGTGCGCAGCAGCGGCCGGTCCGTGACGCACCACACGCACATACTCATGCATGACGATGATCGGGATCTCGATCAGCATCTGCTGAACGGGACCGAGATCAAGCAGCGGTGTCAGTTCGCAGCGGAAGCTCGCGCCATCACGGCGGCCGCGCCATTGCAGGTAAGGGATGCGGCTCGGCATGTATTTGATGAACGCGTCGAGACCGTCGCCGAGGGTCGGCGCAGTGAGCCACGCCAGCGTGACCGCGCCGTGGAAATTCTCTGCCATACGCTTGCCCCACTTCAGATGCCAGTCGGGTGTGGTGCGCAGCGGCAGGGCATTGCTGATGCACCGCAGGTGCTGCTGCACGCTGACCGGGTAGGGGTAATCGGCCAACTGCCCGGGCGCGATGCCGGTGCCTTGCGCCAGCGCAGCATGGTTCTCGAACTCCTGGGCCAGCAGCCGCACATAGGTGTTCGGAATAAGAATGGAGGCAATCGTATTGCCCGGCATTGGCTTAGGTGGCTTTGTCATGAATTAACCCCCCGATTGTCACCAATGGCGACTGGCTGTCAATCGATCCAGTCCGGATACTTCGAGCCCGATCCCGCGACCAACCGTCGCCGCCCTGCGACCGAGGAGAAACACCGTGCAGCAGACAACCGCTCCCAACACCGTGACTCAGGACTTCGACGCGCTGGTCGTCGGTGCCGGTATCGCGGGTCTCTATCAGCTCTATCGCCTGCGCGAAATGGGGCTCAAAGTGCGCGCCTTCGATGCCGCCAGCGAGGTTGGCGGCACCTGGTACTGGAACCGCTATCCCGGTGCGCGCGTCGACTCGCAGTCCTATGTCTATCAGTACTGGTTCTCCGAGGAACTGCTCGAGGAGTGGGACTGGAGCGAGCGCTTTCCGGCCCAGGCCGAGACCGAGCGTTATCTGAATTACGTCGCCGACAAATTTGCGCTACGCCAAGACATTCAGTTCAACACCCGCATTAGCTCCGCGCACTGGGACGAAACCACGCGCCGCTGGACCCTGGAAACCGAAGCCGGCGAGCGCTTCAGCGCGCAGTATTTCGTGAGCTGCTCGGGCATGTTGTCGGCGCCGGTGGTACCGCCGTTCCCGGGCCACGAACAATTCAAGGGCCAGATTGCGCACACCGCGCGCTGGCCGCGCGAAGGCCTCGACCTCAAGGGCAAACGCGTCGGCGTGATCGGGACCGGCGCGACCGGCATCCAGGTCATCCAGACCATTGCCAGCGAGGTCAAGGAACTCAAGGTGTTTCAGCGCACCGCACAATACGCCGTGCCCATGCGTAACGAACGCTACGACGCTGCGGCGTTCGCACAATGGCGCGCGCAGTACCCTGAGTTTCGCGACAAGGTGCAGCACACTTTCGCCGGCTTTGCTTTCGATTTCGAACTGCCGCCGTATCGCTCGCTGACTGCCGAACAACGCCTCGCTGCGCTCGAGAAACTGTGGGCCGATGGCTCGCTGTCGTTCTGGGTCGGTGGTT
>CAMCBY010000330.1 GCA_945873015.1 Klebsiella pneumoniae | reverse complement strand
GACCTCGTCGAAGAGCTCAAGCAGCTCGAATCTTTCTTTCCCCTGCTCGGCTCGGACCATGAGCGCGACGAACTGGAGGAAGAAGTCCAGGAACTGGAAGAACTCATCGCGGCCGCCGGCGAGCCGGAAGACGACCACTCCCTGCGCGCCCTGACCTTCCTGCAGACCGAACTGGCGCGCAAACGCGCCATGCTCGATTACATATTCTGAGCCTGCCGGCTCGCGCCGCGATGGCGTGGGCACGACCGCCGCGGGGACACCCGCGCCCCCCGCCCCTTACCCCAACTCAGCTTTTGCGGCTGGCCAGCCAGGCCCCAAATTCCGCCGCCACTTCCGGGTGTTTCATAGCTAAATCAACCGTCGCCTGCAGGTAGCCGAGCTTGGAACCGCAGTCATAGCGTGTGCCCTTGAACAGGTAGGCCAACACCTTCTGACTCTCGAGCAGGGTCGCGATGCCGTCGGTCAACTGGATTTCGTTGCCCGCGCCGCGTTTGGTATTGGCCAGGATGCCCATGATTTCGCCGGGCAGGATGTAGCGCCCGACCACCGCCAGGGTGCTGGGCGCGACCGCCGGTTTGGGTTTTTCGACGATGGTCGTAATGCGGCTCAGGGAGTCGTTGATGACCGCGGTCGCGCAGATGCCGTATTTGTCGGTGTCCTGGCGCGGCACTTCCTGCACGGCAATCACGCCGCACTGGTGTTCGTTATACATCTCGACCATCTGTTTGATGCAGCCCGAGCCGTGGCCGTCAATGAGGTCGTCGGCGAGCAAAACTGCGAACGGCTCATTGCCGACCGCCGGCCGCGCGCACAGCACCGCATGGCCGAGACCCAGGGGTTCGGACTGGCGGATATATGTGCAGGACACATTGCGCGGCAGGATATTGCGCACGATATCCAGCAGTTGCTGTTTGTTGGCTTTCTCGAGTTCGCTTTCAAGTTCATAGGCCTTGTCGAAATGGTCTTCGATGGCGCGTTTGGTGCGCCCGGTGACGAAGATCAGCTCCTCGATGCCGGCCTCGACCGCTTCCTCGGCGGCATACTGAATCAGCGGTTTGTCGACCACCGGCAGCATTTCCTTGGGGTTGGCCTTGGTCGCGGGCAGGAATCGCGTACCGAGACCAGCGACGGGAAATACGGCTTTTCTGACTTTCATGGGGATTGAACGCTCCTGTTAATCACGATTTTGTAGGTGCGAATTCATTCGCACATTCGAACCGAACGCTACATGCCATTGTTGAAAGTGCGACTGAAATCGCACCTACAGGGGCGGCGCGCCGCGGTTAAAGGCGATGACATTGGCGGCTTCCGCTGAACCGGGCTGAATCACACCGAGTTCCGGCACCGCCTCGCGCAGCAGCCTTTCGATTTCGACTTCATCAAAGACCTCGACCGCGCGCGCCAATGCGCCGAGCAATTCCGCCAGGGCGCGGGGGTCGACTTCCACATGCTGGGCGAGCTGAATCTTGTGGTGGGGGGTCGGGGTCAAGCGCTCGGCATCGAGAAACAATTCTTCGTTGAGCTTCTCACCCGGGCGCAGGCCGGTATAGACAATCTTGACGTCGACACCCGGCTCACACCCCGACAGGCGAATCATCTGTTCGGCGAGATAAGTGATATTGACCGGCTCGCCCATGTCGAGCACGAATATTTCGCCACCGCTGCCGACCGTAGCGGCCTGCAGAATCAACTGACTGGCCTCGGCGATGGTCATGAAGTAGCGGCGCGCGTCCGGATGGGTGACCGTGACCGGTCCACCGGTGGCGATCTGGGTCTGAAACAATGGCACCACACTGCCCGCCGAACCCAGCACATTGCCGAAACGCACGGTGATGAACTTGGTCGCGGCGCGACGTTTGCGGATTTCACACAGCAATTCGGTCAGGCGTTTGGTGGCGCCCATGATGCTGCTCGGCCGCACCGCCTTGTCGGTTGAGATCAGTACAAAACCCGCGCAGCCGTGACGCTCTGCGGCCTCGACCATCGCCAGCGTACCAAACACGTTATTGCGCACCGCTTCGCGTGCCTGGGTCTGCAGAATCGGCACATGTTTATAGGCCGCCGCATGCAGCACCAGCGCCGGCTGAAAACGCGCGAACACATGCTCGACCGCGGCCTGGTCACACACATCGCCGAGCACGAAGTCGAGTTCGCGATGGGGATAGGTCGCGCGCAGTTCGCGTTCGATGAGATAGAGGTTGTGCTCGGACTGTTCGAATACCACCAGCCGCCCGACACCCAGCGCCACCAATTGGCGACACAGCTCCGAGCCGATAGAACCGCCACCGCCGCTGACCAGCACCACTTTGCCGGCCAGCATCGACTGCACGCGTGCCCACTCCAACACCACTTTATCGCGTCCGAGCAGGTCGTCGATTTTGACTTCGCGCAGCGCGTTCATACTGGCGCGCCCGGACACCATGTCGTGCAACTGCGGCAGCGTGCGAAACGGTTTACCGCTCGCTTCACAACGCTCGACGATGTGGCGCATCTGCGCGCTGCTCGCGCTCGGAATGGCGATGATGATGATGTCGGTGTCGCGGCGTTGCACGATGCGCGGAATGTCATCGATACGGCCGAGCACCGACACACCGTGAATGCGCGAACGTGCGAGGCGCGCATCGTCGTCGACAATACCAACCGGCAGATAACTGCCGTCGCGCAACATGTCGCGCACGACACCTTCGCCACCCTCACCGCCGCCCACCACCAGCACGCGGGTCGCGGCGGTGACGCTGCGCAGGTTGAACGAGTGATCCTTCCACAGGCGGAACGCCAGCCGTGGCCCGCCGAGCAGGAACACCAGAAACAACGGATAGAGCACAAACATCGAACGCGGAATATTGACCAGACGGCTGATCAGAAACAGCGACAGACCGATACATACCGTGCCGAGCACGGTCGCACGAATGATGTTCCACAAGTCCTGCAGACTGGCGAAACGCCATAGTCCGCGATACAGCCCGAAACGCCACGCAAGCGCCGCCTGCACTGCGACCACCACCGGCAGCGCCAGCAGGCCGGCGGACAGATGTTGAGGCGGTGGCAGGGCGAAATTAAAACGCGCAAACAAAGCCAGCCCCCACGCCAGCGCAATGGCCGCGAGGTCGTGCAGGATGATCTTGAGTCGGGGAGTCAGGGACACCGGTGTGGTCGTTCCGAAGTTAACGGCGAGGCAGTGGCAATGCGCGGCGCCCCCATAACCAGATGATAGCAAGAAGGCCATATACGAACAGCGCCGGCGTCACACCATAGGCCATTGCCAGTGCCGCCGCCGGCCAGCACAACAATACCAACATTGCGCCGAGCACCACGCCGAGGCGCGCCGGCGACCAGCCATGCAAGACCAGACGCTGATACAGGTGTTCGCGATGCGCGCGCCACACCGGTACGCCGCGTAACACGCGCGCCAGCAAGGTCCAACTCGCGTCGCTGACAAACGGCGCCACCAGGATCAGTGCCGGCCATGGCACACGCGCGCCGTCGCTCGACAGGCACATCAGCGCGGCGAGTTCAAAACCGATGAAATAACTGCCGACGTCACCCAGAAAAATCCGCGCCGGATGCCAGTTCCAACGCAGGAAACCCGCGGCCGCACCGGCCAGCGCACAGCACGCCAGCGCGCTACCGCCTTGCCCGGTGACACTGAACAGTACTGCGAGACCGAGGCCGGCTGCGACTGTCTGCACAGCGGCAAAACCATCGGCACCGTCCATAAAATTGAACAGATTGACGCCCCACATCACCGCCAGCCACAGCACAGTCTGCGCGCCGAGACTCAGCGTCGCGGGCAAGGCCAGCGCGACAAACAACGCGCTCAGCAGCGCCTGCAATCCAAACCGCAGCGCCACCGAGCGACTGGCGCGATCGTCTGCCCAACCGAGCGCGGCAAAAGCGGCCGCCACCAAGGTCAGCACCAGCGCAGACTGACCGCTCCAGATTCCGGATCCCAGCAATGCCACTTGGGTGAACAACACCACCAAGGCAATTGCGAGCCCGCCGCCACGCGGCACCGGCGCGGCATGCAGACTGCGCGCATTCGGCAGGTCGAGCACGCGTGCAGACACCAGACGTGGCACCAGCCAACCAGTCAACGCCATGCCGGCAACGAGCGCCAGCACGAACACCCCCAGTGGCAACATCAAAGTCATTGCGACGCGCTGCGCCAGGCAGCGCAGGTGATGGCCATCGCATCATCAAAGCGAGTGACCGGCATCCAGCCGAGTTCGCGTTTGATGGCCTGCGCATCCACCACCAGGCTGTCGGTCAGGCGGCGCACACGTGGGCCGAGCAAAGGCAGGTGTGCCACCGCGCGCAGCAAAGGTTCGGGCACAGCGAACAAACGCGCGGGCACACCCAAACCCCGCGCTATCGCGCTTACCAGTTCGGCGCTCGACACCTCGACGTCGGCGAGTGTGTAGCAGTGCACACCGCGCGGCGCGTTGACCAAGGCACACAGGATGGCCGCCACCAGATTGTCGACATAGATGACACTGCGACGATTGTTCAACGCGCCAAACGGCAGCGGCCATTGGCGCGCGACCAGTTGCATGAGCCGCGGCAGATTGCCCTTCTGGCCCGGACCAAAAACCAAGGGCGGGCGCAGTATTGTCAACGCCCCGTCCGCGTCGCCCCATAGCGCAGTCAGACCGCGTTCGGCGGCGAGTTTGCTACGCCCGTATTCGTCTTGCGGCGCCGGCGTGTCGGCGGCGCTGAAGGCATGTAATCCACCCGCGGAAAGGGTCGAAGATTCACCGTTGACCTTGATGGAACTCAAATACACAAAACGCGCGATGCCGGCCGCACGCGCCGCCGCAGCGAGGGCGCAACTGACATCGACATTGACCGCGTGGAAATGCGCAGCGTCGGCACCCCGCGTGCCGTCGTGGGTGACGGCCGCAAGGTG
>CAMCBY010000329.1 GCA_945873015.1 Klebsiella pneumoniae | reverse complement strand
TGCGTCTCATCGAGGCGGATTTGTTTCCGGCCGATGGTGGCCCATACGACCTTATCGTCAGCAACCCGCCCTATGTGCCGGCCGCACGCATCGACGAATTGCCGCGCGAGTATCTCGAAGAGCCGCTTATGGCGCTGGTCGCCGGCGAGCAGGGATTCCACTGCGTGGACGGCATTCTGGCGCGTGCGGCCGAGCACTTGAGCGAACGTGGCGTGCTGGTGGTCGAGGTTGGCGAGATAGCCGCCGCGCTCGATGCGCGTTACGCCCATCTGCCGCTGACCTGGCTCGAGTTCGAACACGGTGGCGAAGGGGTGTTTGTGATCTCGCGCGAGGATCTGGTCGGCGCGAGCTGAAATGGGCTGCCGAGAAGCGCTCCGGGCAGCCCAGTCGGGCGACTTTGGCTGCTAGAATAGCGCCATGGCCGGCAATACAATTGGTAAACTGTTTTCTCTGTCCACCGCCGGCGAAAGCCACGGCCCGGGTTACGTCGCGATCGTCGACGGATGCCCGCCGGGACTGGCGCTGTGCGAGGCTGATCTGCAGCATGATCTGGACCGGCGCAAGCCCGGCCAGTCACGATACACCACGCAACGGCGTGAAGAAGACAAGGTACGCATCCTGTCCGGCGTATTCGAAGGACGCACCACCGGTACTTCGATAGGCCTTCTGATTGAGAACACCGATCAGAAATCCAAGGATTATTCGAATATCCAGGACAAATTCCGTCCTGGCCACGCCGATTACACCTACATCCAGAAATATGGTGTGCGCGACCATCGCGGCGGCGGCCGCTCGTCGGCGCGCGAGACCTGCATGCGGGTCGCGGCCGGTGCTATCGCCAAGAAGTATCTGCGCGAGGCCTGTGGTGTCGAAGTGCGTGGCTATCTCGCCCAGCTTGGACCGCTACACCTCGCCTGCCAGGACCTTTCCGCTGCCGACAGCAATCCGTTTTTCTGTGCCGAGCCGGCGCGGGTGGCGGAGCTCGAGACCTACATGGATGCGCTGCGCAAAGAGGGCGATTCCATCGGTGCGCGGGTGTCGGTGATTGCGAGCGGTTTGCCGCCGGGGTGGGGCGAACCGGTGTTCGACCGCCTCGATGCCGATCTCGCCAAGGCCTTGATGAGCATCAACGCGGTGCGCGGTGTCGAGATTGGCGACGGCTTTGCCGTCGTCGAGCAGAAGGGCAGTGCGCATCGCGACGCAATGTCGCCGCGCGGTTTTGCCAGCAATCACGCCGGTGGCATTCTCGGCGGTATATCCACCGGCCAGGACATCATTGCCAGCATTGCGCTGAAACCGACCTCGAGCATCCGCCTCGATGGCGAGACCATCGACAAGGACGGTGAATCCACTTCGATTGTCACGCTTGGCCGCCATGACCCCTGTGTTGGCATACGTGCAGTACCGATAGCCGAAGCGATGGTCGCGCTGGTGTTGATAGACCACCTGCTGCGTCAGCGCGGACAGAACGCCGACGTCGAAGTGCGCACGCCGGTCATCACACGCGACTCCTCAAGTTAGAGGATGCTGACCATGTCGCGCGAGCCCGAGGCCAATGGCGTGCGCGCCACGCTGGCCGACAGTGCGGTCGCCATGCTCGCAGATCGAGTGCTGGCAGCGGCCGCTGGCGGCACCGCACTGCGCATCCAGGGCGGCGGCAGCAAGTCCTTCTATGGACGCACGCTGCATGGCGAGCTGCTCGATACCCGCATCTGCACCGGCATCGTTGCCTACGAGCCGACTGAACTGGTCATCACCGCCCGTGCCGGCACACCGCTGGCGGAAATCGAAGAAGCACTGGCGGCGCACGATCAGATGCTCGGCTTCGAACCGCCCCATTTCGGCGGCGGTGCGACTATCGGCGGCGCGGTGGCGAGCGGCCTGTCTGGCCCCGCGCGCCCCTATCACGGCGCGGCGCGCGACTTCGTGTTGGGGGTCGATGTCATCGACGGGCGCGGCCAGTTGCTGAGTTTCGGCGGCCAGGTGATGAAAAACGTCGCGGGTTTTGATGTCGCGCGACTGTTGGCAGGGTCGCTCGGAACCTTGGGTGTGTTGGTGCAGGTCTCGCTGCGCGTGTTGCCACGACCACGCGTGCAGCGCACGCTCATCTGGCGGCTGAGTCTGGCGCAAGCGCAGCAGCGCATGGCTGAACTCGGCTCGGCACCGTGGCCGATCACGGCGATGTGTTATGACGGCGACTTGCTGCGACTGCGCGCCGCGGGCAGCGAAGAGGCGGTGTCCCATGCCTGCGCTGAGCTGGCTGCCGATATTGAAACCGATGAGCTGGATTACTGGCGCAATCTTCGCGATCTGCGTCTGCCGTTCTTCGCGGCGGATGCACGCGCGCTGTGGCGTATGAGTGTGCCGCCGACCGCTGCGGACCCATCGGACGTCGGCGTCGTCGTGCACGATTGGGGCGGCGCGCAGCGCTGGTTGCATGCTGCGCTCGATGATACGAGTGTGCGTGAACACGCTGCCGCGCTCGGTGGTCACGCCAGTTGTTTTGCGGTCAGCGATGCGCCTTTCGCCGCACCGGCGGCGCCGCTGCGCGCACTCATGCAACGGGTCAAGCGTGGTCTCGATCCACAAGGCATTTTTAATCCCGGTCGTCTTTATGAGTGGTTGTAATGCGCCATGCGCAGTCTGTTGAATGACAGCTTGCGTGATGACCCGCTGGCGACCGAAGCGGCCGCCATCGTGCGTTCTTGTGTGCATTGCGGATTCTGTAATGCCACTTGTCCCACCTATCAATTGACCGGTGACGAGCGGGACGGCCCGCGCGGTCGTATCTATCTCATGAAATCGTGGCTGGAAGCGGATGCTGCCAGCGATATCACCCAGACCCATCTTGACAGGTGTCTGTTGTGCCGCAGTTGTGAGACGACCTGCCCGTCGGGTGTTCACTACGGGCGTTTGCTGGACCTGGTGCGCCCGCGCGTGAACGCCGCCGTTGGCCTGTCGCCCTGGCAGCGCATGACGCGCGCTGCCTTAAAAGCAGTGATCCCCTATCCGCGTCGCTGGCGTGGCGCGGTGACGATGGGTCGCTGGTTGCGACCGCTGCTACCGCGAAGTATCACCCGCCACTACGCCTTGTCTGACACGCCGCCGCCGTTTGCGCCCGCGCGCCACGCGCGACGCGTGCTGCTGCTCGGTGGATGCGCACAAGCGGTGCTGAATCCAAACATCGACGTGGCCGCCGCGCGCGTATTTGACAGCCTGGGCATCACGCTCGAACGCCTCGCCGGTGTGGATTGTTGTGGAGCCTTGCCCTATCACCTCGGTGACGAACCCGTCGCGATGCGTATTGCCAAGGCCAATATCGATGCCTGGTGGCCGGCCATAGAAGCGGGTGCCGAAGCGGTCATGGCGACCTCGTCCGGCTGTGGCCTGCAGTTGCGTGACTACGCACAACTGTTGGCCGGCGACGCACATTACGGCCCGCGTGCGTCGCGTCTGGTGTCGCTGGTACGCGACCCGCTGGAGTTGGTCGACGCTGCACAATTGCGCGCGCGTGTGCGCGGTCAGGGGCGCCGGGTGGCAGTACAAACTCCGTGCACCTTGCAACATGGGCAGCGGCTCGGTGGGCGCATCGAACCGTTGTTGCGGGATCTCGGCTGGGAAATCGTGCCGGCCAATGAAGGCCATCTATGCTGTGGTTCGGCGGGCAGTTATTCGGTATTACAGCCGGACATGGCCACCGCGCTACGCTCGCGCAAGTTGGCTAATCTCTTAGCCGCTGCGCCGCAGGAAATCGTCACGGCCAATATCGGCTGCCAACTGCATTTGTCCGCGCAGGCTTCGGTGCCAGTGCGGCATTGGCTGGAGGTGTTGGCGGCGGCTCTGATCTGAGCCTTGGACACGAACCGCGAACCGTTGCGGTTCGCGGCCTCAAAAGAAGTCGGCTAGACCGTCAGCCGCTCTCAATAAACCCGCAAGATGGCGGCGTCACCCTGACCTTCAATGTAATCCTCATAGCCATCGCCGGGGGGATTGCCGTCATAGATGTCATAGACGCGCTGCTGGCGCCAGGCTTCGCGCACGAAGGTGTAGGGATCCAAGGCTGCCTGATCACGAATGCGGCTCGCATCCAGCAGGTTGGCGCGCGTGTTGACCGCACTGACCACGCCTGCGGGGAGGGTCACCACCGTGGCGAGATAAGTCAGCGGGTTGAGCAAGATATCCATCACCGGTGAACCGATGTCACGAAAAGAACTCGGCCCCATCAGCGGCAGTGTCAGGTAAGCGCCTTCCTCTGCGCCCCACTTGCCGAAGGTCTGACCCAAGTCTTCGTTGTTCTGCTTGAGTCCCATGCTGGTGGCCGGATCGAACAGGCCGCCGATACCGATGGTGCTGTTGACCAGAAAACGCCCGGAGTCCGACGCGGTCTGGGTGAGCTTGCCCTGCAGCAAGTCATTCGCGATGGTGTTGAGGTAGCCGGTGTTGACGAAAAAATTGGTGACGCCGCTGCGGACCGGGTCAGGCGTGTACTGCGCGTACTTCTTCGCCACGGGTTCGAAGAAGTTTTTATCGATCGTATCGTTGAACGTGTAGAACTTGCGGTTCATGTTCTCATAGGGGTCGCCGTTGTTGTTGGCGGCGTCAGGCGACGCGCAGCCGGCAACAGTCAGCACAACGGCGGTCGCGGCAAGCAGGCGCGACAGTACACTGAACTCAGTCATGTTGGAAGTTCCGCAGGCTTGGGTATTTGTCACGAATATTGCCACAATCGTTGTTGATCCGCACTACGGCGGCGCGCCGCAAGCTTACGAAGCCTTACTCATTTCGGCAATCTTCTTTTCCAGGCGATTGACCAGCGAATCAAAGCCTTCGCTCTTGATAACGGCCGTGTAGTCGGCGCGCTTGAGCGACAGGTCGGAAACGCCTTGCGCAACTACGTTCATGATGCGCCATTGTCCGTTGG
>CAMCBY010000328.1 GCA_945873015.1 Klebsiella pneumoniae | reverse complement strand
TGGCGAGTGATGGAAACGGCATTGCGCGACCTGCCCGGCGTGCGCTTTCATTTCGCGGCGAGCCGTGCCGGCGATGCCGCTTTCAAATGCCGCGCCGACTTGATGGGCGGCGTGCCAAGCATGGACGAATACAAGACTCTTGACTGGCTGGGCGCTGGCGCCCATCTCGATTGTGCAGCGGTGTTGCCCTTCGACGGCGACACCGCGCTCAGCGCGAGTCGCGCCGCGCGCGACCTGTGCCACACGCGAGGTTTTGACTACTGTGCCGAGTTTCAACTCGAAGCCCGCGCGCTGCGCCACGAAGTGCGGCTGTTGTTTGAGCGTGATGTCAGTGCCCAACAGCATGCCGCACACGATCTTGGCGCCGCGCTCTCCGCACAATGGCTGGCCGCCGGCCACAGCACCCCACGCGCCCATCTCGCCTTCATGGACGACAGCGCGGCGGCCTACAGTCGTAATACACACGCCCTGCTGCGCGCCGGCGAAGCGCTGAAAGACGTGCTCGATCAGGACGGCGTCCTGGCGCCGGGCAAATCCGGGCTGTGGCCCGGGCGTTATCTCCATCGCAAGAAGTCATGAGCGCAGCGCTCGAGCTCGAACAGTTGTACACGCGACTCGCGACCGTGGTCGGTGCCGAGCATGTCAGCGCGCTGCCCGACAGCGCCCATTACAGCGGCCTGCTCGCCCCGCATGTTGATGCGCCGGCCCGCCCGCGCGCGCTGGTGCGACCCGCCAGCGCCGAACAGGTGCAACGGCTCGCGCCCATGATCGGCGAGCTCGGCCATAGCCTGTGGAGTTCCGCCAATCAGTGCGGCAACGGCGCGTATGCCGGCCATCCACGCAAGCCCGGCGTGTTACTGGATTTGAGCCGCATGAACCGCATCGTCGAAGTCGACCGGCGCGCGGCCTGCGCGGTGATTGAAGCCGGCGTGAGTTATGCGCAACTTGCGCAACACCTGCACGAACGGGATCTGCCGCTGTGGTTGGATGCGGACAGCAACGGCGCGCATGCCGTCGCCGGCAGCATCGCAGTACGCCAATGGGGCTTGACCCCCTATGGTGACCATCAGGCCGCACTGTGTGGCGTGGAGGCGGTGCTGGCGAATGGCAGCCTGCTGCGCACCGGCATGGGCGGCGTGCCCGGCAGCACCAGTTGGCCGCGTTACAAATACAGCTTCGGGCCGGCCTTCGATGGGCTATTCTCGGGCGAACATTTCGGTGTCGTGACCCGACTTGGCCTGTGGTTGATGCCGACGCCGCGTCGTTTTCGGCCTTTTGGGCTGGCCTTGCCCAGCCTTGCGAGCGTCGCAGCGGTGGTTGAACGGCTGCGCCCGCTGCTCCAGGACGGCAGCCTCGGCGGGCGCATGCTGCTGGCATCACACAACAGCGATGCGGCACTGCTGGCGCGTTGTATGCCCCAAGCCCCAGCGCCCGATGGTGCGCCGTGGACGCTGTACGGCGCGCTTTACGGTCTGCCCGACAATGTCGAGTATTACTGGCAACGCTGCGCCGAGGCGGCGCACGCCGCTGCCGGCGCAGCGCTTTCCGATAGTCTGGCCGGGCCGCTGTGGCCGCTACGGGTGCGCCAGTTGCGCGGCGAGTCGCTCTACAACGACGCCGCGGGTGACCATGCCCGCGGTCTGTGGTTCACGATGCTGGCGCCCTGCACGGGCGCTGACGCGCAAGCCTTGCACCGTGGCGTGCTTAAACGTCTCGCCGAATTCGCGCCGCGGTTAAGTTTTATGCTCGCACCACGCCTGCTCGCGATGCAGGTCGAGCTCGCGCCCGACAGCGGCCCCTTCGAGGCCACCTCCCTCGCCGCCCTCGCCGCCGTCAAAACGCTGGTCAACGCCGGTTACGGCCTCATGCACAGTGCCCCGGCGCTGGCGCCGACGCTCGCCGCCCGCCATACCCCGGCCGGCCTGCGCCATCTCTACGACGGTTTGCATACTGCGCTCGACCCATTCGCGGTGCTCGCCACGCGCGGCCGCTTCAAACGCGGCAAATCCTGAGAAAACGCGCGAGCCGCCCCTCGATCCGGGATTACCCAGCGCCGACAGCGGCGGTTATGCTTGGCCACCGGCGGCCAACGCCCGTGCCCGCCCTCCTACACCAACCTCTCAGGGGAGATACTCATGCAAATTGGAATGGAACAGGTTTTTCAGAGCTGGGGTTACGAAAACTGCAGCGACGAGCAGGTCTTCAACGAGGAACTCAAACTCGCCGTGCAGGCCGATCAGCTCGGCCTCGATGAAGTGTGGGTGGTCGAACATCACTTCGAAGACTATTCGTTCTGCCCCGACAACTTCGTCTACCTGTCGCACGTCGCAGCCCTGACCAAACAGATCAAACTCGCCACCGGCGCGGTCATCGTGCCGTGGAACGCGCAGCCGCTGCGCGTGGCCGAGAAGGCCGCGATGCTCGATCAGTTGTCCGGCGGTCGCGCCTTGCTCGGCCTGGGTCGCGGTCTGTCCCGTCGCGAATACGCGCAGTTCGGTATTTCGATGGATGACGCACGCGGGCGCTTCGATGAAGCGGCACCGATGATCATCAACGCGCTCGAGACCGGTGTCATGGAAGAACACCATGGTAAATATTTTGATCAGCCGCGCGCCGTGATCCGTCCCAAACCGAAGTCCTTCAAGGGCCGCATCAAGCAGGTCGCGATGTCACCTGACTCGGTCGAAGAAGCGGCCCAGCTCGGCGCGCAGATGATGCAGTTCACCTACAAACCAATCGAAGTGCACAAAGCGGAAATCGAGGCCTACTCGGCATCCTTCAAGAAACATCACGGCACGGCCGCACCTGTGCCGATCATGACTGACATCACGGTCTGCGATACCAACGCCGACCGTGTCGCCGAAAACGCGCACAAATACATCCGCGCCTATCTGCTGTCGGTCATGCATCATTACGAGATGATGGGTGAACACTTCAAGAACGCCAAAGGCTACGAAGCCTATGGCGACGCTGCCACCGCCATGAACGCGATGGGTCTGGATGCGGTCGCGGATAGTTATGTCGCAGGCCAGGTGTGGGGCACACCGCAGCAGATGCTGGAAGGTTTCGAGAAACGTCGTCGCGCGATTGGTGATTTCGACATCCTCATGATCTCGCGTTTCGCCGGCATGCCGTTCGAAGTGGCCGAGCGCACGCTCAAGACCTTTGCCGAAAAGGTCGTGCCGGAATTGCGTAGCTGGAATACCGCTCGCACCCGCGCAGCGTAAGCTGCGACTGTCTGTTCCGGCGCCCGGCGGGCGCTGGAATAGACACCTTCATTCACACCGATAACTGACGCTCGCCCCCGGATCCCTGCTGACCGGGCTGCCGAACATGATCACACCGGCGCCCAGCAAGGCTGCCTCCTCGTGATGCAGATGCTGCACGGTGCCGCCCTCGGGCGCGATAAAAGTGCCGTTGATGCTGTTGTCGATGACATAGAAACGCCCGCGCCGATACACCACTTCAGCATGATGTTTGGAGGTAAAACGGCTGCCTGTGGCGAGATCACTGTCGCGCCCGCGGCCGACGGCACAGCGTCGATGATCGGCATCCACCACCACTTCGCGCTCGGCGTGGCGCAATACCAGACGGGTGGAGACGATCACTCGGGGCGGCGTCTTGCCGAGACGAAACTGGGTGACTTCTTCGTCTTTGTCCCACGGCAAATGGAAGATAGTGAACGGCTGACCATCGACCCGTGATTCGATGGTATCGAGGCGCCGCGCGGACGAACGCCAGCCTGCGGACAAAGCGCCGACCCCACTGTCGGTCGCAAGAATTTCATCGGGGCGCGCGAGTGACGTGACCTGCTGAGCAACCACCAGCAAAGGCCCGCCCAGTTCGCCGTTAGTGGTCTCGGCCACCCCGTAATGCCAGCCGATGCGGACCTGCAAAGCACCACTCGCAAACACTTGCGCGGCACTCGCCTCGCGCAGCTTTTCGTGCATCGCCACCGCCGCCTGGGCGGCTCTCTCCGGCAGCACGAAACTGCACATCACTTCATCGCCGATGGTCTGTTCCAGACGTCCACCGTGGTTTTGCGCGACCTCGGCGAGCAGATTCAGACAGCGCACGATATCGCGCTGCGCGGTGGCATCGCCGAATTGCTCATAGAGCCGGCTGCTGCCGCTGATATCCGCATACAGGACCACCAGCCACTGCAGTGTTTCGGCCAGGCCCAGCGTTTCGTCACCGCTGACGTGCGCGGCGCTCATGGTTCAGTCACCCTGGCTCGCGAACAACGCGCATGGCCTTGGCATGGCGGTCGCACCCGGCATGGCTCAGCGACGCGTGACCCGCGGCGATGGCGGATTGCTCGGATTGGGCAGCCGTTCAATCAGGTCGAAGGGCGCGTCCTGCCAGCCGTCGGACCCTGCCACGGTCAGTCGCCGCACGGCGATACGCCAACCATCATCGGTCAAGCGCAGCTGGTCGTGATAACGGCCCCATAGGTCGATACGGTGGCCATCGTCGGCAGCGATGTGCCAGGCGTAGACATAGGCGCTTGATTCGGCCCGCTCATCGCCGTCGAAACGGACGCGGACGTTGGAAACGTGGTGGCTGGTGGCGCGGAACGGAGCCAGGGTCTTGGCGAACATCTTCGCCAGCTCAACGCGCCCGACCACCGCATGGCGCGCGCCGAGTTCGAATGCGCCGTCCTCACAGAACACCTGGCTGACCAAGCCCTCGGGGTCATTGCGGTCAACGTAGTAGGCGTAATCCTGCAAGGTTTCAGTGATGAGTTGCCGTTGCACGGTCTCCCAAAGCAGGCGATTGCCGATCTGTGTGTGGTCCATGTTCCTACCCTTCGTTTAAGCTGCGGCGCGCGCCGCGCGCTGGCCGGGAGGATAACAGAAGCGCCCTGCACCCGGCCCGCAGACACCGCGACGGTCAGCCCCGCTATTTCTTCCAGGCCGGCAAACTGCGATG
>CAMCBY010000327.1 GCA_945873015.1 Klebsiella pneumoniae | reverse complement strand
GGCGTGAGATAAAAAAGGCGGGCCGGTGCAAGCACCGGCCCGCTAGGATGAACGGACCAGGGAGGGTAGGGATGTTCCGCTCACAACCCCTGTATCGTCCCGAGCGTCACGCTGCTTTAATCTTTTTTAGTGACGCGCTGCGCATCGTCTGTGGCGCAGCGATTAAAGCGGGTTGGCATCCTGCAATTCGCTCAACGGCAGTTTGCTGGCAGCGCCTGGCACCTCACGCACAAAGCGTGGCATGAGATAACCCGGCAGGCGCGCACGCATCTGGCGTTCAATCTCGGCAGCCTGCGCGTCGCCGGCATCGAAGTGTGCGGTGCCATGCACGCGGTCGAGGACATGTACGTAGTAGGGCAAAACACCGGCCGCAAACAGCGCCTCTGACAAGGCCGTCAAGGTCTGCGCATCGTCATTCACACCACGCAACAGCACCGATTGATTGAGCAGGCTGACGCCGACACGACGCAATGCCGCGAGCGCAGCGCGGACCTCGTCGTCCAGTTCACGGGCGTGATTGGTGTGAATCACCAGCACCGGTTTCAAACGCACGCTCGCCAGCAGATCGAGCAGTCGGGGCGTGACCCGCGCCGGCAATACCACCGGCAGCCGCGAATGGATACGCAGCCGGGTGAGATGCGGCAGGGCATCGAGCCGGGTGAACAGTGAGCCGAGTGCGGCGTCGTCCAGCACCAGCGGGTCGCCGCCGCTCAGGATGACTTCGTTCATGCTGGTATCGATGGCGAGGTTGTCCAGCGCCGTATTCAGTGCGCTGGTGCCGACGCTCTCGCCGTAGGGGTATTCACGCCGGAAGCAGTATCGGCAGTTGATGGCGCAGGCGCCGGTCACCATCAAGAGCGCGCGGCCCTGGTATTTGCGGATGAGGCCGCCGTCAGCGAATTGACGGGTCTCGTGCAAGGGGTCAGTGCTGTAACCCGCTACCTGGCGGTGCTCGTCGGCCAGCGGCAGCACCTGCAGGAGCAGGGGATCGGTGGCATCGCCGGGGCGCATGCGTGCGGCGAAGGCGCGCGTCACGCGAAATGGAAAAGCGCTATCGGGGGCAAGTTGCAGGGTCTGTGCGTCGAGCCCCAAGTCGGCCAGCAGCCGCTCGGGCGAGCGATAGGCATCGCGCAATTGCGATCGCCAGTCCGCCGTCTCCACCACCTGCTGGCTTCGCGCTATCATTACGGCCGCCGAAATTCTGGAAACACCAAGGTCTATGGCCACTTACAGCACGAACCAGTTCAAGCCCGGGCTCAAGCTCATGTTTGACGGTGATCCCTACACCATCATTGACAATGAATTCGTCAAACCCGGTAAGGGTCAGGCGTTCAATCGTATCAAAATCCGCAATCTCAAGACCGGCCGCACTATCGAAAAGACCATGAAGTCGGGCGATACCGCAGAAGGCGCCGATGTGGTCGATCTCGAATTGCAGTTCCTCTACACCGATGGCGAGGAATATCACTTCATGAACACCCAGACCTTCGACCAGCTCATTGCGCCGGCGAGCGCCATGGCCGATGCAGCGAAGTGGTTGAAAGGCCAGGAGATGTGTCAGGTCACGTTGTGGAATGACGCGCCTTTGAACGTGTCGCCGCCCAACTTCGTGGTGCTGAAGATCACCGAGACCGATCCCGGTCTGCGCGGTGATACCGCCACCGGCGGCACCAAGCCGGCCAAGATGGAGACCGGTGCGGTGGTCAAGGTGCCGCTGTTCATCGAGCAGGGCGATCTGCTCAAAATCGACACGCGTACCGGTGAATACGTGTCGCGCGCCAAGGAATAAGCGCGACACCCATGCCGAAGGACTGGCGGCCCAGCGCATCGTTTACGACGATGCGTCGGCGCGCGGCGGTGGTGGCAGCCCTGCGCGGGTACTTCGACGCGCAGGGCGTGTGCGAAGTCAGTACACCACTGCTCTCAAGCCAGGCGACCACAGAGCCGACCCTGAGTAATCTCAGCGTCGCCCATGCTTTTGCCGATGGGCAGTGCTGGTATCTGCGCACTTCGCCGGAGTCGGCGATGAAGCGTCTGGTCGCGGCTGGCAGCGGCGACATCTATCAGCTCGGTCCGGTATTTCGTGCCGATGAACGCGGCCGGCACCATCTCACTGAATTCACACTGCTCGAATGGTATCGGCTCGGCTTCAGTTTGAGCGCGCTCATGGACGACGTCGAAGCGGCGATGGCGGCGGCAGGTTTTAAGCGCAGCATCGCGCGTTGTACCTATGCTGAATTGTTCGCCGGTCAGTTCGGCGCGCCGCCCCACTCACTGTCCAACCAGGACCTGGCAGCCCTGGCCGCTCAACGCGGCATGGCGCTCTCGCTGGCCGATCAGCAGGACCGCGCGCTGTTGTTCGATTGTCTTTATGCCTGCGTGCTGGAACCGGCTCTCGCGGCCGAGGGCGCGGTGTTCGTCTATGACTATCCGCCGGAACTGCGCGCCTATGCGCGCCTCAGTGATGGCCAGCCGGCTCTCGCCGCGCGTTTCGAACTGGTGGTCGATGGCCTTGAACTCGCGAATGGTTATTTCGAAATCACCGACGCCGCCGAGCAGGCGCGTTGTTTCGAGGCCGACAATACGACCCGCGGCGCGCGCGGTCTGCCGCTCGTCGCGCACGACAGCGAGTGGCTCGCCGCGCTCGCTGACGGCATGCCGCCCTGCGCTGGCGTCGCGCTGGGCGTCGAGAGACTGCTGATGGTGTTGGGTCTCGGCCAGCGGATCGACGAAGTCAGCCTGTTCGCCCGCGAACTCGATGAGGAAGACGAGCGCGCAGCCTCAAGTCTTTTCTCAAGTTCGACAATCTGATTTTTTTGAATCAGTAACTTAAGTAGACTATCTGAACCTGCACCTGATTCACGGATCGCATTGCCGATGGGCGTTTACCAGATCGACAAATTGATGGGCGAAGCGCGGCGCCTGGCGGCGGAGTACCGTCGCGCGACCGGTAAAACGCTCGCCATCAGCGGCGAAATAGCGATTAGTGATGCCATCACCTTGCTCGGCCTCGAACCCGCGCCTGGCGATGCCGAGGGTTACGATGCTGTGCGTGCCGTCGAGGGCGGCATCGACAAACTTCAGATCAAGGCGCGTGCGGTGTTCGACGATACGCGCAGGCCCCATCGCCTCGGGCAACTCAAGCTCGACAAGGCGTGGGATGCCGTGCTGCTGGTTTTGATGGACGAAAACTACGAGCCGGTCGAGATCCACGAGGCCCGCCGTGCGCCGCTGGAAGCTGCGCTGGCCGAGGCCACACCGAATAAACGCGGCACCGTCTCGGTCGGCCGCTTCAAGATCATCGGTCGCTGCCTGTGGAGCCGTGAAGGCGCGGCGGATCCCGCCAGCAGTTGAGTTCTTCCCGCCGCGACGACGATCGTGCGCCCGCCATCAGCAGCGCCATGCTGCTCGGCATCGGCGGCCCGTTCGAGCGTGAACTCGACGGATTTCAGCCGCGCGAGGTGCAACAGGAAATGGCCAGCGTGGTGGCTACCACGCTCGAGCGGCGCGAAGTGCTGGTGTGCGAAGCGGGCACCGGCACTGGTAAAACCTTTGCCTATCTCGTGCCGGTGCTGGCCTCGGGCCTGAAGACCATCATCTCTACCGCCACCAAAACCCTGCAGGACCAGCTCTTCCATCGCGATCTGCCTATCGTGTGTCGCGCGCTGGGTGTCGACAGCGACATCGCTTTGCTCAAGGGCCGCCAGAACTACGTATGCCTCTATCGTCTCGAACGCGCGGCGGTGAGTGCCGAGGTTGATCCGCGCCGCCTGCCACTGCTGTCGGCCATGCAGCGTTGGGCCGAGCACAGTGACAGCGGCGATCTGGAAGAAGTGCGGCTGCTTGACGACGACCCGCAGTTGCGCGGTGTGGTGACCTCCACCATCGACAATTGCCTCGGCCAGGAATGTCCGCGCTACGACGCGTGTTTCGTGGTGCAGGCGCGCCGCGCCGCGGCCGCTGCCGACGTGGTGGTGGTCAATCACCACCTGCTGTTCGCCGATCTCATGCTGCGCGAGACTGGTTTTGCCGAACTGTTGCCCAACGCCGACGCCATCATCCTCGACGAGGCACACAAGGTGCCGGAGATTGCCTCGACTTTTTTCAGCCACAGTCTGTCGGCGCAACAGGTCGTGAGTCTGAGCCGGGACGTGCGCATAGGCGCCGACGACGAAGCGCCGGACATGCCGTCGCTGAAGGCCGCGCTCGCCAATCTCGAACTTGCGCTCGCGCTGCTGCGGCAGGCTTTCGGCGTCACGGCGCGGCGCGCCGACTGGGCGACATTGCGCGAGTTTCGCGCCGTCGCCGAGGCGACCAGCGGCTTCGGTGCGGCGCTGGTTGAACTCGACGAACTGCTCGACATCGCCGCCGCGCGTGGCAATCTGCTCGCCAACTGCAGTGAACGTATGCAGTCCATGCGCCTGCGCTGGGAGGCATTCAGTGCCTCGGCCGACGAGGAGAGGGTGCGCTGGGTGGATATAAGCCAGCGTAATTTCACTTTCTACGATACGCCGGTGTCGGTCGCGTCGGAGTTCGCCAGCCATCTCGCAAGCTCCGAGGCTGCCTGGATCATGACCTCGGCCACCCTGGCGGTGGAGGGCCGTTTCGAGCATTTTTTGAACGCGCTCGGCATTCGCGAAGCGCGCCAGGAACTGTGGGCGAGCCCGTTCGACTACGCCAACCAGTCGTTGCTCTACATTCCGCCCCTGAAACGCGAACCGCGCGATAACGATTTTGAACGCGAGCTGGTCGACGCGGCGTTGCCGGTACTGCGCGCGAGTCGTGGCCGCGCCTTCTTTTTGTTCACCAGTTATCGCTCGCTGGACCTGTGTGCGGCGATGTTACGCAACGAACTCGACTATCCGCTGCTGGTGCAGGGCGAAGCGCCGCGCAGCGAACTGCTGCGGCGCTTCCAGACCACTGACAATGGCGTGTTGCTCGGCACAGCGA
>CAMCBY010000326.1 GCA_945873015.1 Klebsiella pneumoniae | reverse complement strand
CGCGGCCGTAGATTGAAGGTGCCGAATTCCAGCGGTGCGGGCGGCGGCGTGGCGGTGGCATCCTTGTTGTGCGATTGCCCCGGGCTCGTTTCGCCCCAAGCGGCGCCCGTCGCAGTCGCGTGCGCGTCGGGCGCGGCTGGCGGCGTCGACGGCACCACGGGCGCGGCACGCGGCGGCATCGGTACCGCCCACGCCACCGCCATAAAAACGCCGCCGGCGGCAATCAAGGCGAAGATATTGCCGAGGTCGCCGAGCGAACCAAAATCCAACAGCACCAGTTTGCCGGCCGCCACCGCCATCAGCGCGGTGCCGGCAGTCCAGGTACTGCGCTGGCCACTGCGCCCGCTCCAGTAAGCGAGCGCCGCACCGAGCAACGCCCAGATAAGTGACAACACTGCCGGCAGGCGCATGGTCGTGACATCGAGCACGCTCATGACCTGCGCGGTTTCGCTCACCGGCGCGAGCATACGCAGCATCTGCGCCTGTAATACCAGTGCGCCGCCAATCAAGGTGGCGATCGCGCGTCGGTCCGCACCAACAGCGTCCCGTTGCAACCAACACACACTGGCCAGCAACGCGAACCCCACCCATTCGTACACCATTGGCCACATTCCGCGCGTGATGTAACACACCGTCAACGCGCCGAGCAGATAAGCATCAAACCAGAATATTGCCGGCAAGGCCTGCCGTGCCCATCGTTCGTCCATCGACGGCAGACGCCGCGCAAACCACACCATCGCGAGCGTTGCGAGCGTGGTCACGCACAACAGCAAAAAGCCGGCACTGTCGTCATGCAGGGGATAAAAGCCGATGTTCCAACTCGCCGCCAGCAGCGGCAAGGTGAACAGCAGACTCATGGCGGTGTTGTCGTGCTCTTTAGAACCGCCGGCGAAACGCAGGCTCGCGTAAGCGAGCGCCGCAACGTCGATGACAATCAGACTTAACGCCAACCAAGGCAGGTGTTGCGCGGTATTCGACGCAGCCCAGGCGGCAGACAACCACAACACCAGCGTTGCGCTGCTGGCGGTACGTGCCGCACCTTGCCAGCGTTCGGCGTAGTACGCCGCCGCGACGATTGCAGCGGCAGCCAGCAGGTGGATGAATTCGGCGGTGATGCGCAAATGCCAGCGCAGCAGTTCCACTATCACACTCTCGCACAACAACACCGCCGCGATGGCGTACAGCAGTCGGCCGTACCCCGGCGCCTGCCGGCTGCGCAACCAGCCGCACCAGGCCACGATTGCCACTGCCACCACGCGTTGTCCGAACCAGCCGTTGAGCAGGATCATGCCGTCGCCGTGCTGGAACATCGACTGCACCACGTACAGCGCGGCGAGCAGGGTCACCATAAAACTGGCGAAATTTTCCACCGACTCGGTGAGTGGCAGACGTACCGCCATGGTCAGCAGCACCGCCATCATGAACAGTCCGACCAGGGTCGCCGGCACCTCGTCGAACCACGCCAGCAGTGCGGCGCTCGCGAGCAAGCCGGCGACGATGGCGTAACGCAGGGCTTCGCGGCGATTGACGAAAACCACGACCGCCGCCACCGCCCACAACAACGCGAGACCGGCGGTGCCCATCGCCGCCTGCGGCGAGACCTGGGGTGCGATGCAGTAGGTCAGAATCACCGCCACCATCGGCAGCGCAACAAAATAGCCCTGGTCGATGCGCTGCATCCACTCGGCTGGTTCGCCTCCCGTGGCAAAAATACTGCGGCGACGCTCGATGATCGGCATCGCGATGTGCAGCGCCACCAGCAGATACAGCAGCGGCTGCATGACAGCGTAATGTTCTGGCCGGTAATACTGCGCGGACCAGCCGAAGAACACTGCGCCGGCCAGCGTGAACAGAAAACTCAAATGAATGAGCACCCGCCAGCCGCGTGCCAGCACCATCAACAAGACCAGCACACTCAAAGCGAAATAGTAGCCACACACCACCAGCGGGCCAGGATCGTTGATACCAAAGGCGGGTGCGGCATACGCCCCAAGCATACCGAGCACCGCCATCGATGCCGCCTGCGTGGATAACGCGAATGCCGCCATCGCGGCGGATACCAGCACCAGTAAACTCAGGCCGGAGAGATCGTTCAGGTAACCGAACAGCGCGAACGCGCTATAGGCCGTGAGATAGGCCACTCCCGCCGACGCCCCGGCCAGCGCGAGGTACAGACCGCGCTGTTGCGGGCGACCATGCAGGCGCGAAGAAAGAAAGCCGAACACGGCCGCCAGCACCACCCCGGCAGACAGTTTGATGTCGGCGGGCACATCGGTGTGGATGAGCACGTAGCGCAACAGCGCACCGATACCCAGCACCATCAGTGCCGCGCCGACCTTGGCCGGCCAGTTGTCGGAACTCAACCACGCCCACAGGCCACGTTGGGAGTCGCGCAGCCGCGTCGGGCCATCCTCGGTTTCATAGGCCAGCACGCCGATGAATACCACCACGATGCCGCATACGAAGGCCAATCCTGTCATTTCGTTTCGCTCCTGCCGGATGGGTCGGGCCGAGGGCCGCGCCACTTACACATTGTCATCGATGTAGTTCAAGACGCTTTGCAGCGTGTCTTCGAGAAGGTTCCTGTCGATATGAAACAGCACCTCGCGCCCGTGTTTCTCCGCCACCAGGATGCCGGCCTGCTCAAGCACCTTCACATGGTGCGTGACGGCGGTGCGCGACAGCGGCGCAATGGCGGCGATCTGGGTGATGGTCAACTGCTCCTGCTTGTCGAAGGTCAGCAGGATGCGTTGCCGATGGCTGTCGCCCAGCGCCATGAACACGTCCGCCGTCCGGGCCCAGGCTTTGGGCAGGGCCCGCATATAGTTCTTTTTCATGACTACATTACTAGTTATTTAGTCACGTCTCGTCAAGCAGGAATATTCACGGGCCGCGGCGCGCGTTGCCTCTTACGCCGTGCTCGTCTATAAGAACCGCAGCACTCTCTGCCAGGACACTGCCGTGACCGACATCGAACAGACGCCAGAACTCTCGACCATGAAGGCCGACGAGCGCCGACTGGTCGAAGCCATCGGCGCGCAGGTGCGCGAATTCCGCAAACAACTCGACGTCACCATGGCCGAGGTCGCGAGTCTCGCGGGTCTGTCGGTCGGCATGCTGTCGAAGATTGAACGTGGTGTGAGTTCGCCCTCCTTGAGCACCCTGACCGCGATCGCCGCTGCACTCAACGTGCCGGTCACATCGTTCTTCCGCAAGTACGAGGAACAACGCGACTGCGCTTATGTACGTGCCGGCGAAGGCCTGGTGATTGAGCGCGCCGGCACCCGCGCCGGCCATGAGTATCGCCTGCTCGGCCACAGCATCCGCAGTCATCTGACCGTCGAACCCTATCTGGTTACCCTCACCGATGCCTCGGAAGTGTTCCCGCTGTTCCAGCACTCCGGCGTCGAATTCATCTACATCCTGGCCGGTGAGGTTCTGTATCGGCACGGACGCAAAACCTACCGTCTGAAACCCGGCGATTCGCTGTTCTTCGACTCCGAAGCCGCCCACGGCCCGGAGGAACTGGTGAGCCTGCCAGTCAAGATGATCGCGGTATTGAGTCGCGCCCGGGACACCGATTAAGAGTCCGCGCGGGGCTTGCCGGAATTTTCATATTGGGATAATTTTGTTCCCGACATGCAATTCCGGACTCGAGCTCCCGAGCTTCGAGGCGCAGGTGCCCAAACCTCGCCCCGTTGGCCGAATCGCTTTGAGTTCAGGGGTTTAGCCTCAACTTAAAGGGACTGGCGCGGCCGGTCGGGACCAGAACTATGTGTGGCATCGTCGGGCTCTTTGCCAAGACCCCGGAATTCGAATCCCAACTCGGCTACTACCTGACGCCGATGCTGCTGGAGATGACCGACCGCGGCCCCGACAGTGCCGGTGTGGCGGTTTATCGCAACCCGGTGCCGGAAGGCCAGGTCAAGCTCACCCTGCTCTCGACCGCGCCGTGGTTCGCCTGGCAGGATTTCGAATACAACCTGCGCAACGCCTTCCCGGGTGTGACAGGACTGTGGTTGATGGGCAACCACGCGATCCTCACCGCCTATGCCGCCAGCGGCGATCTGGCGGCCTGGATCCGCGCCAATTACAACAATGTGCGAGTCAACAGTTCAGGCAGCACCATCGAAATCTACAAGCAGAAAGGCCTGCCGGCCGAGGTCGCGCATAACTTCGGCGTGTCGCAATTCGTCGGCACCCACGCCCTCGCCCACACCCGCATGGCGACCGAGAGTGCCGTCACCACCGAACACTCGCATCCGTTTTCTACTGGCGAAGACCTGTGCCTGGTGCATAACGGCTCACTGTCCAACCACAACCGCCTGCGTACGCAGTTAATCAAGCGTGGCATTCATTTCACCACCGACAACGACAGCGAAGTGGCGGCCGGCTTTTTGACCTGGCGTTTGATGGAAGGCGACAGCCTGGAAGCGGCACTCGACCGTGCGATCGTTGAACTGGACGGCTTCTATACCTTTGCCATCGGTACACGCGATGGTTTCGCCGTGCTGCGCGACCCCATCGCCTGCAAACCGGCTGTGATCGCCGAGACCGATCAATGGGTCGCGATGGCCTCGGAGTATCGTGCGCTGGCGGTGTTACCCGGTGCCGACCAGGCCGACTCGTGGGAACCTGCGCCGGGCCGCATTTACAGCTGGAGCCACTGACATGCTTCATCAATTCGACCTGACCCACGGCACTACCCGCGACTTGAACCATGCCCTGCATGAATTCAACGGCACGGATGAACAGGTGGCGTGGCAGATCAAGAACGCCCACGGCCTGCACAACCTCGCCGTCGGGCTCGACGCACCACTGGTGGTCGATATCGAAGGGCATGTCGGCTACTACTGCGCTGGTATGAACAAGTTCGCGCGCGTCACCGTGTATGGCAATGCCGGACCAGGCATCGCCGAGAACATGATGTCGGGTGTCGTGCGCGTCACC
>CAMCBY010000325.1 GCA_945873015.1 Klebsiella pneumoniae | reverse complement strand
GATAGGGTGTGTAGGCGGTATACCAGCCGGGATTTTCCAGCACGTTGCGTTTGATGACTTCCGGCATCAGGGTGCCGTAGTAGCCCATGCCTATCATCGAAATATTGACGCGATTGCGTTCGCGCATGGCGCGCAGATGATTGAGGATGGCGCGCTCGCTGACGGTCTCGGTCAGCGTCAGCGGACTGCGCGAGACGATGTCGTCCGGCACCGCGCGCTCGATGAGCTGCTCGAGGCTGTCGAGCCCGAGGGTCGCGAGCATATGCGCCACCTGCGCCGGGGTCGGGCCGATATGGCGGCGAATAAAATCGCCGCGCGATTCAAGTTCGTAGAGGGTGGGGGCTGCGCTCATGGCACTACTCGCGGCACTAAAAGAATAAAGCGACATCATGTAGGTGCGAATTTATTCGCACATTCAAGGGCGTGGTTCGGCGCCTCGTCCCGGCTTTGAATGTGCGAATGAATTCGCACCTACAAGGGGGACTTCTGATTCGCCTTCACAGTTCCGCGATGTAGGCCTCGTAGGCATTGCTGTCCATGAATCCATCGAGCAGCGCGACGTCATCGAGCTTGACGCGCACCAGCCAGCCATCGGCGAGCGGCGCGTTGTTCACCAGCTCCGGTTCGTCGGCGAGGCGGGTGTTGAGCGCCACCACAGTGCCAGTGGCGGCGAGCTTCACTTCACCGACTGCTTTGACCGATTCGATCACCACCAGATTACGCTCGCCATCGAGATGGGTGCCGAGTTCCGGTAATTCAACGAATACGATGTCACCGAGTTGCTGCTGCGCATAGTCGGTAATGCCGAGAGTCACGCTGCCGTCGTCTTCGACGCGTAACCATTCGTGTTCCTGGGTGTATCTGGGTGCGTTCATGACAGACCGTCCGCGGCTGAAGTTGACAAGGATGACTCAGGTTTTTTTGTAGCGATGCGGCACAAACGGCAAGGCCACCACATCGACCAGATGCTCGCTATCGCGAATCGTAACCGCCAGCACCGAGCCGGGTGCGGCCAGCGCACTTTCCACATAACCCATCGCCACCGGCGCATCGAGACTCGGCCCGAAACCGCCCGAAGTGATGACCCCGACCGTGCGCCCGGCATGGTCGTGCAATTGTGCGCCAGCACGCACTGGCACGCGGCCGCGAATGCGGATACCGACGCGCAACCGCGCGGCGCCACGACGCACCTCATCGAGGATGCGGGTATGGCCTGGAAAGCGCGCGGCAGCGGCCGGCTCTGCGAGGTATTTACGCGCCACCGTCCAGTTCAGCGCCGCTTCGGCAGGCGTGGTGGTGGCGTCGATATCGGCACCCGCCAGACATAAGCCGGCCTCGAGACGCAGCGAATCGCGCGCGCCGAGGCCGCAGGCCACGACACCAGGCTGGGCGAGCAACAGGCGCGCGAGATCTTCGGCCGCCTCATTGGCGACCGAGATCTCGAAGCCGTCTTCGCCGGTATAACCGCAGCGATGCACCAGCACCTCGATACCCTTGATGGTCGCGGCAGAGCCCTGCATGAAACGCAGCGCAGCAGCGGCCGGGCACAAGGCCTCCAATACCTTGCCGGCAAGTGGGCCTTGCAAGGCCAGCAGAGCCAGCTCCGGGTGGGAGGTCAGTTCACATTCGTCGGAAAGTGTGGCTGCGAGATGGGCAAAATCACTGTCCTTGCAGGCGGCATTCACCACCACATGAAGTCGCTCCGCAAAACGCGTGACCATGAGGTCATCGATGATGCCGCCGGCCTGGTTGGTCAAAAGCGAGTAACGCTGCTGATTGAGCGCGAGCCCGGCGATGTCGCCCGGCACCAGTGCCTCGAGTGCCGTCAGCGGGCCGCGCAGACTGATCTGCCCCATGTGTGAAACATCGAACAGGCCGGCGCGTGCGCGCGTGTGCAGGTGTTCGTGTTTGATGCCGCCGGCATATTGCACAGGCATGCTGAAACCGGCGAAGGGCACCAGTCGCGCGCCTAACTCCACATGCAGGTTGTATAGCGGTGTTTGTTGAAGTGTTTGCTCGGGTGCGCTCATCGCCGCCCCCCGCAGCATGCCAAGCCGAGCTTGCACACGCCGAACTGATACCAGAACATGCCGCCACTATCGCATATGGCCTCGCGCGATGGTATCGCCGCGTAGGTCATTGAGGTCAGCCAGACGACCGCACAACCCGAGGATTCGATCATGAGTTTACGACTGATAGGTGCGGGCGTCGGCCGTACCGGCACCCTGTCTCTGCGCGCCGCGCTCGAAACCCTGCTCGGGGGGCCTTGCTACCACATGTTCGAAGTGCGCGAGCATCCTGAACACATTCCGCTGTGGCACGCGGCGGCGCGCAACGAGGCGGTGGACTGGCAGGCACTGCTCGGCGGCTATCACGCTGCGGTCGACTGGCCGGTCTCGGCGTTCTGGCCAGAAATTGCGGCGGCCTTCCCCGATGCCGTCATCCTGTTGTCCTCACGCGATGCCGAGGGTTGGTGGAAAAGCGCATCGCAGACCATCTTTCCGGCGACGCTGCGCGTTGACAACGAGTGGCGCGGCATGATCGATGCGATGTTCGCCAGCCGCTTCACATCGCGGATTGACGACAAGGACGCCAGCATCGCTGCCTACGAGGCACATAACCGCAAAGTGCGCGAACTGGCGCCCGCCGCGCGGCTGGTCGAATGGCAGCCGGGCGACGGTTGGCAGCCGCTGTGCCAGGCGCTCAAGGTGCCGGTGCCCGACCTGCCTTTCCCGCATGTCAACTCCACCGAGGAATTTCGCGCCAGGATACTGACACCGCGTCCCTGAGATTGGCGCCGCATCGCAACGGCCGCGCGCGCGGCCCGTTGCGCGACGTTTCCGGCTAGAATCCGCGCTCGATTATTCACGCCTGTCTCGCACCCATTCGCCCATGAACGATTGCCACCCTGGACAACGCTGGATCAGCAACACCGAACCGGAGCTCGGCCTCGGCATGGTGTTCGAGGTCGCCAACCGCCGGGTGGTGATCAATTTTCCAGCCGCCGATGACCGCCGCACCTATGCGCTGGATAACTCACCCCTGATCCGGGTGCTGTATCGCGCCGGCGACCGCATCCGCGGCGAAGACGGCACCGAGTTCATCGTCACCGAGATCAGAACCGTCAACGGCTGCGCCTTCTACTTCGGCATCAATGCCGAAGGCGGCGAGATGAGCATGCATGAAATCGATCTCGACAGTTTCGTGCAATTCAATCGGCCGCTTGATCGCCTGTTCATCGGGCAGGTGGACAAAACTGCGCGCTTCCGTCTGCGTGCCCACACTCTGGCTTGTCATCACCGCCACAAGGTTTCGCCCGCTTACGGCCTGCTGGGTGCGCGTGTGCAGCCCCTGCCCCACCAGTTCTATATCGCCGATGAAGTGTCGGGCCGCTACGCGCCGCGCGTACTGCTGGCCGATGAGGTCGGCCTCGGCAAGACCATCGAGGCCGGTCTCATCCTGCATCGACAATGGCTGTCCGGACGAGTCGGGCGGGCGCTGGTGGTGGTGCCCGATAATCTCGTGCACCAGTGGCTGGTGGAGATGCTGCGTCGCTTCAATCTCAAGTTCTCGATACTGGATGAGGAGATCTGCGACGAACTGGCGAGCTCCGGCGAAGGCAATCCATTTGAATCGGCGCAACTGGTGCTGACCAGTCTGTCGTTTCTGGTGTCAGACCCGGAACGCCATGCCCAGGCCTGCGCGGCGGGCTGGGATCTGCTGGTCGTCGACGAAGCCCACCATCTGGCCTGGACACCGGCGGCGACTAGTCCGGCCTATCGCGCCATTGCCGCGCTGGCGGAAAGTATTCCGTCCTTGCTGTTATTGACCGCCACCCCCGAGCAGCTCGGGGTGGAAGGGCATTTCGCCCGTCTGCGTCTGCTCGACCCCCACCGTTATGACTCCCTCGAGCGCTATCTCGCCGAGGAAAAACATTACGAAGCGGTCAGCGAGCTGGTGCGCAGCCTGCGCGAGGGCGACGACTCACCGAGCAGTGCGGTGATGGACGAAGTGGCGCGCTATCTCGGCGCCGAGCGTGTCACCGAGCTGACGGCGGAACTGGCCGCAGATGCGAGCGACGGCAGCCAGCGCATCGTGCGCGAACTGCTTGACCATCACGGCACCGGACGCGTGCTGTTTCGTAATTGCCGCGACAATATCAGTGGCTTTCCCGAACGCCATCTCAATATCCACGAACTCGACATGCCGACGGTCTATCGCGAGCGCGCGACAGATGCGAGTCTCGCCGCGCAACTCATTCCCGAACAAGGTCTGGGTGAAGACTGGCTGGGGTTTGATCCGCGCGCCGAATGGCTGGCGAGCTGGCTGGCGCAGAATCGCCGCGACAAAACCCTGGTTATCTGCGCGCGTGCCGACACCGCCCAGACTCTCGAAGCGTGGTTGCGGCTGCGCAAAGGGGTGCGCTCGGCGGTGTTTCACGAAGGCCTTGACTTGGTGGCGCGCGATCGCGCCGCGGCCTACTTCGCCGATACCGAAGAAGACGCGCAGCTCCTGGTCTGTTCCGAGATCGGCAGCGAAGGCCGCAACTTCCAGTTCGCGCGGCACCTGGTGTTGTTCGATATCCCGGAGAACCCCGACCTCGTCGAGCAACGCATCGGTCGCCTCGATCGTATCGGCCAGCGTTTTGCGGTCGAGATCCATGTGCCGTGTTTCCGTGACTCTGCGCAAAGCGTGCTGGTGCGCTGGCTGCATGAAGGCATCGATGCGTTCGAACATATATGCCCGGCTGGACCTGCGTTGCTCGCTCAGTTCCGCGAAGGGCTTGAAGCGTGTATGGCGGCGCCCGCCGATACCGCGGCCCTCAACACGTTGCTGGCGGACACCCGCAGCCGCACGGCCGACATCAAACAGGTGTTATCGCGCGGTCGCGATCGTTTACTGGAATTAAATTCTTTCGACCGCCCCCGCGCCGAACAGGTGCTGGTCGAAGTCGCCGCTGCTGAGCGCGCCGAAGAGCTGCGCGAATTTATG
>CAMCBY010000324.1 GCA_945873015.1 Klebsiella pneumoniae | reverse complement strand
TTGCGCGTCGCCGGCGCGGAGAAACCGCAGCGTATACAGAAATACGTGAGGATTTCGAGCACCGCCGACGCGCAAAATGGCAAGCGCAGCTATTTTGAGACCGCTTCTACTTGACCGGCTCCATGATCGCATCGAGGTTGTGCTGGTCGCAGAAATCCATGAAATCGCTGCGCATGCCGGCGATCGAGATATTGGTCGGAATGCTGATCGTCATGTGCAGCGAAAACATCGGCGTGCCGGTATGGGCGGCCGCGTAGTTGCCAGAGTACATGTCTTCGATGTTGATATCGCGGCGCGAGAAGAACTGCGCAATCTGGTGCACGATGCCAATCTGCTCGACGGCAATGACCTCGACCGCGTAGGGCATGAGGTTGTGCGCCGGCTGGCGCGACGAGGCGCGCTGCGAGGTGATGGTGATGTCGAGATCCTGCGCGAGCCGCGGCAGCATGTTCTCGATTTTGGCAATCGCGTCCCACGCGCCACCCAGCAGCACCATCATGGCGAAGCGGTCCCCCATCACCGACATGCGGCTTTCGGCAATGGCGCAACCACATTCACGGATGGCACGGACGATGGGTTCGATGAGCCCGGCGCGGTTGGCGCCCATGGCCGAAATGGCGACGAGATTCTGCATTCAGAGGGGTGTTATGGTTCGCATGCGCGGCTTGGCAAAGAAGCGCAATTGTGCACGCTGGGCCTGCTATCGGGCAAGCTTTAAAGACGACCCATCGCAAGGTGTTTGCATAAAATCACCGTGCTTGTCCTAGCCTGACTCAATCGATACCATAACTGGTTGTTTTCAAGGAAATTCGCATGCGAACCTTAAGCGGCAGCATCGTTGCGCTCGTGACCCCGATGCAAGCGGGCGTCCAAGCTGAGACCGCGCTCGACTGGTCTGCGCTCGAGCGCCTCGTCGAGTTTCACATCGACCAGGGCACCGATGGCATCGTCGCGGTCGGCACCACCGGCGAGTCGGCGACCCTCAACGAAGAAGAACATCTCGCCGCGGTGCGGCGCGTGGTGGAACTGGTGAAAGGCCGCGTACCGGTGATCGCCGGCACCGGCGCCAACTCCACCCACGAAGCGATACGCCTCACCCGTCATGCCAAGTCTGCCGGTGTGGACGCCTGTCTGCTGGTCACACCCTATTACAACAAGCCGACCCAGGAAGGTTTGTATCTGCACCACAAAGCCGTCGCCGAGGCGGTCGATATTCCGCAGATTCTTTATAACGTGCCGAGTCGCACCGCCTGCGATATGCAAGCTGCCACGGTCGCGCGGCTGGCGACGGTGCCGAACATCGTCGGCATCAAGGAAGCGACCGGCGATCTGACCCGCCTGAGCGCCATTGCAGAACTGTGTGGCAAGGATTTCCTGATGTTCAGCGGTGACGATGCCACCGCGTGCGACTTCATGCTCAAGGGTGGTCATGGCGTCATTTCTGTGACGGCGAACGTTGCGCCGAAACTCATGCACGATTTGTGTGTCTTGGCAGCGGGTGGGGACGCAGCCGGCGCACACGCCATCGATGAGAAGCTCCAACCCCTCCATCGCGATCTGTTCGTCGAGGCCAATCCCATTCCTGTGAAATGGGCGGTCGAGCGTATGGGTTTGATGGATGCCGGAATTCGCCTGCCGCTGACCTGGTTATCAGCAGACCGTCAGCCGCTAGTGCGCGAGGCGATGCGTCACGCGGGAATAGCCTGTCGCGCGTGAGCGACGTTTCGCCGTCAGCCCTGAAACGAGGATTTTTGTTTATGTATAGAACCGCACTCACGTGCGTATTGATGGCGGCTGCACTCAGCGGCTGCAGCAAATTGATGCCGAAGCTCGACGAAGTCCTCCCTGACAATCGTAAGGACTACCAGAAGGCCCAGACACTGCCCGATCTCGAGGTGCCGCCGGACTTGAGTTCTGAGGCAATCAAGGACCGCATGGCTATTCCGGAAGGGGGCAAGACTGCCAAGTATTCGTCCTATCAGGAACGCCGTGCCGAGCGCCAGAAGGTCGCCGAGGTCGAGAAGACCCAGACCGACGCGGTGCGCGTGCTGGAAAATGAACATGTGCTGTCGATTGCCGGCGCACCGGTACAGGTGTGGCCGAAGCTGCGCGATTTCTGGGCG
Organism: Klebsiella pneumoniae; assembly: GCA_945873015.1. Classification (GTDB taxonomy): domain Bacteria; phylum Pseudomonadota; class Gammaproteobacteria; genus JADJYF01. The sequence continues at coordinate 2,869 of CAMCBY010000324.1, read as the reverse complement.
ACGCAGGGCTACAAACTCGAACTGGATGACGTCGATCTGGGTGTGATCGAGACCGGCTGGTCGGAAGACAAAGCCAAACTTTCGCGCGACAAATTCAAGCTGTTCGCCGAGCCCGGCGGTGAGGCCGGCACCACCGTGTTGTACCTGTCCCATGAAGGCCAGGAGTTGACGCCCCAGGGTGAATCCCTGGAATGGCAACGCAAGCCGCGCAACGTCGAGGCCGAACGCCAGATGGTCGACAACCTGCAGACCTATCTCGCCGGTCAGGGCACCGCCGTCGTCGGTCAGGCGTCAGGGGGTGGCAGCGCTGCACCCGCCGCCGACAGCGCCGCACCGCCGGACGAAACCAGCGCGGGCGCAGCGCCCGCAGCAAGCGCACTGGTGGGTGAGCACCAAGCCGACATTGTCACTGTCGGCGGCGGCAAGACCTATCTCAGCCTCGCCGAAGAATTCCCGATGGCATGGAAGAGCACCGGCGCCGCGCTGGAGCAGGTCGGCGTCCAGATCAAGGATTCCGATAAGGGCCGCGGCGTGTATGTCGTCAAGGTCGCCGGCGAGAGTGGTGAAAGCGGCGGTTTGTCCAAACTCAAGTTCTGGCGCGGTGACGGTGCCAAGGAATTGCAGGTCAGCCTGACCGGCGTCGGTCCCAAGACCGAAGTGGTCGTGCTGGACCGCGACGGACGCTGGGACAGCGGCGACGCAGCAGCATCTCTGCTGAAGAAGCTGCATGCAGCGCTGAACGGCGGCCGCCGCTAAGCGCCTCGCGCCCGTTGCCGATGCGCTTCTCAGTGCTCGGCAGCGGCAGCGCCGGCAATGCCACCCTGCTCGCCTGCGGTGAGCAGGCGCTGCTTATCGATTGTGGTCTGTCGCTTCGCCAGCTCGAGCGGCGCATGGCGCTGCTCGATTTCGCGCCGTCGTCGATCATTGCGATTCTGCTCACCCACGAGCACGACGATCACATCGCTACCGTGGCGGCACTGTCGCGCAAATACCGCATCCCCGTTCTAACCAGCCACGGCACTCGTGCAGCCGCGCCGGCGCGGCTGGCCCATGCCTATGGCGTTGAGGCGGTGCGCTCTGACAGCGACATCGAGTTCGGCGTGTTTCACATCCGCACGGTGCTGGTGCCGCACGATGCGCGCGAGCCCTGTCAGTTTGTAATAAGTGACGGCCAATCACGTTTCGGCATGTTGACCGATGTCGGTCACATCACGGCGCATCTGCTACGCGAGTTTGGCGGACTCGACGCACTGGTACTGGAATTCAACCACGAGCCGGCGCTGCTCGCGGCGAGTGCCTATCCGCCATTTTTGCGCGAACGCATCGCCGGCCCTGACGGCCATCTCAGCAATCTGCAGGCGAGTGAGATGCTGGACAGGCTCGATTTGTCGCGCCTGCGGACCTTGGTCGCGGCGCATCTGAGTGAGAAGACCAACTGTGCGACGCTGGTTGCCGAGCGACTGCGCGCGCATACGCCGGCCTCTGCGCAGTGGGCGATCGCGCGCCAGCGTGAGCCACTGCCGTGGTGCGCAGTCGGGGCCGCCACAGGCTCTGCCACTGCGCGTCTCGCTGAAGGATAATTCCGTCCACACGCCGCGGAGCTGGCACCGCCATTGCCGACGCTGCTCACTTTGATCAAATTGAGGTAGAACCGAGTCATGGCCAGTCAGGCACCTGCCCACCCGTCGAGCGACGCGCACTACGACGCCATCATTATTGGCGCCGGTATTTCCGGTATGTATCAACTGCTGAGCCTGCGGCGTCTCGGACTGTCGGTGCAGGTCTTCGAGGCCGGCACCGGTGTCGGCGGAACCTGGTACTGGAACCGTTATCCGGGTGCGCGTTTCGATTCGGAGTCGTGGAGCTACGGTTACGGGTTCGACAAAGACCTGCTTGCCGAATGGGAGTGGAGTGAGAACTTTGCCGCCCAACCTGAAACCCTGCGCTATCTCAACCACGTCGCCGATCGTTTCGATCTACGCCGCGATATCAGCTTCAACAGCCGCGTGAAAGCGGCGCACTACGACCAAAGCGCCAATCTGTGGCGCGTGACGATGGAGGATGGTCGGCGTGCCGATGCGCGTATTCTGGTGTCGGCGGTCGGACCGTTGTCGGCACCGGTCAAACCGAACTACGCGGGCATGGACGATTTCGCCGGTGAGTCCTGCCACACCGGTCTGTGGCCTCATGAGCCAGTCGATTTCACCGGCAAACGCGTCGCGGTCATCGGCACCGGTGCGACCGGCGTGCAATTGATTCAGGAAGTGGCGAAGAGCGCGGCGCGCTTGACGGTCTTCCAGCGCACGCCGAACTGGTGCGCGCCGCTCAACAACACCCCTATCGACGCCGAACAGCAACAGCGACTGAAACGCGAACTGCCGGACATCATCGCGAAATGCAACGCGAGTTTCGCCGGCTTCATCCATGAAGCCGATAAGCGCAGCGTGTTCGATGTCTCAGCGGCTGAACGTGAAGCAGTTTTCGAACACCTCTACGCCGCGCCGGGCTTCGGCATCTGGCTCGGTAACTTCCGCGACACCTTGCTGGACGAAAAAGCCAACGCCGAGTTGAGCCGCTTTGTCGCCAACAAGATTCGCAGCCGCGTGCACGACCCACTGCTTGCCGAGAAGTTGATTCCGACCAATCACGGGTTCGGTACGCGCCGCGTACCGATGGAAACCCGCTACTACGAGGTCTACAACCAGCCCAACGTAGAACTGGTCGATATCTCCGCAACGCCTATCTCGCGTATCACGGCCAACAGTATCGTGACCAGTGACGGCGAGTTCGAAGTGGACATGATCTGTTATGCGACCGGTTTTGATGCAGTGCTCGGTTCACTCAACCGCATCGATGTGCGCGGCCCCGA
>CAMCBY010000323.1 GCA_945873015.1 Klebsiella pneumoniae | reverse complement strand
AGCGCGTGGCTGTCGTTTTGTGTGTGTGATGGTGGCGATGCGCGATGCCGATGACCCGCTGCCCGTGATTGCGACCGGCAGCTGGCCGGGGCAGTTGTTGCGCACGCCGCGTGGCGACGGTGGTTTTGGTTACGACCCGATATTCCTGGTGCCTGACCAGGGTTGTTCGTCTGCCGAACTGTCGCCGACACTCAAGAACCAGCTTAGCCATCGCGGCCAGGCCCTGCGCGCGCTGCGCGCCGCGCTCGAAGTGAGTGCGGCCTGGCGATGAACAAGCTGCCCATCGGGCTGTACGTACATTTGCCCTGGTGTGTGCGCAAGTGTCCCTATTGCGACTTCAACTCTTACGAGGCACGTGGCGCGCTGGCGGAACATGTTTATGTCGAGATGCTGTTGCGCGACCTCGATGACGAGCTGTCGCGCATGGCGCGGCCGGTGATTGGCAGTGTGTTCATCGGCGGCGGCACACCCAGCCTGTTCAGTAGCGATGCCATCGCCCATCTGCTGCAAGGTCTCAAGAGCCGTACGCAGTTTGTCGAGGATGTCGAGGTGACCCTGGAGGCTAACCCCGGCAGCGCCGAAACCGCACGTTTCCACGGCTACATCGCGGCCGGCGTCAATCGCCTGTCGTTGGGTATACAGAGCTTTGATGCTGCACAACTACAACGCCTCGGACGCGTCCATGACGCGGCTGAGGCCCACGCCGCGATCGCGATGGCGCGCGAGGCGGGTTGCGTCAATCTCAATCTCGATCTCATGTTCGGTCTGCCCGAGGCGGCACCCGGCGACGCTCTGCGTGACCTCGAGCAGGCGATTGCGCACGCGCCGGAACATCTGTCCTGGTATCAGTTGACCCTTGAAGAAGGCACCGCTTTTGCGCGCCAGCCGCCGCCGCTGCCGGAACACGATCAGATCTGCGATGACTATGACGCGGGTCTTACGCTACTCGCCGAGAGTGGCTATCAGCAGTACGAGATTTCAGCTTATGCACGCAGTCAGCGCGCGGCGCGGCATAACAATAACTATTGGCTGTTTGGCGATTACATCGGCATCGGCGCAGGCGCCCACGGCAAGCGCACCGACGCGGCGGGCGTAGTCTGGCGCACCACACGTATCCGCCATCCTGAGCGTTATCAGAAGGCGGCGCGCGACGGCAGCGCCATCGAAAACGAAGAGCGCGTAGCGGGCGCGACCCTGGCCACCGAGTTCATGTTGAACGCACTGCGTCTCGCCAAGGGCTTTGATTTGGCTTTGTTCAGTGCCCGCACCGGTTTGCCGCTCACGACCATCGAAGCACCGCTGCGTATCGCGCTGGCGCGCGGCTGGTTGGCACAGGACGACGCGCGTGTGTGGCCGACCGCGCTCGGCTTTCGTTTTCTGAACGACTTGCAATTGCTGTTTACCAGTCTCGATGCAGAGCCCGATGCCGAATCTAACTGATCTGCGTCAGGGGCTGCGGCGCGCAGCAGGCTATTTCTAGCGCAGGACGGCGCAAGGTGACTGGCGCCGACTGCTCTATACTCAAACCCGAATCATTGCCGGAGTATGTCATCCATGAGTCGCGAACAACTCGAGTTGCTGCTGACCCGTCTGCGCGAGGAACTCGCGGCCCTGGAACGCGCGGGTACCGAGGTTCAACCACGCCTGCAAACGCTGATCGACGATATCGAAGTTCAGATCTCAGCCCAGGACGAAGGTGTCACGGGTGAATTGAAGCGACGGGTCGAGACCTTCGAGGTCGAGCATCCGCGCGTCACCGCAATTCTGAACGATATGATGGTGACCTTGAGCAATCTCGGCATCTAGTCGTCCGCCGGCTTGCGGCGCAGGCTCTTGATGCCGGCGCGCTGCTTTTTTTCATCGACGCGTTTGGCCTTGGCCGCACGGCTTGGTTTGGTCGCGACGCGCGGCTTCTGGCGCGTGCCAGCGCGCACAATCAAGTCGACCAGCCGTTGTATGGCATCCTCGCGGTTGCCTTCCTGGGTACGAAAACGCTGCGCTTTGATGGTGACCACGCCGGCGCGGGTAATCCGTTTGTCAGCGAGCGCCATCAACGCCAGTTTGTAGCGCTCCGGCAGCGACGAGCCATGGATGTCGAAACGCAGCGAAATGGCCGACGAGACTTTATTGACGTTCTGCCCGCCGGGCCCCTGGGCGCGCACTGCGGTCAGGTCGATTTCCTGTTCGTCGATACTGAGTGTCGGCGTGATGGTGATGGTCGCCATGGGATCCTGCCAAAAGGCTCGTGGTCGGTGTGCCTGCACGATGCGCGAACAGACTGGCAAAAATCACCTGTTCGGCGTCAGCACGGCGAGCGGCGGATTGTATCCGTATCTGAGCGTGCCGCCACCGCAGTGCGAGCGTTCAGGCCACTAGGTCGTCGCCGGGCGGCGGTTCGAGCACATCCAGTAGCGCGGCAAACACACGACAGGCATCGGCCGCGGTAAACACACCCGCAAGCTTGCCATGTTTGACCACAATGGCGGCGTCGACGCGTAGCTTCGCCATCGAATTCAACACTTCCGCCAGCCGTTCGTTGATGTCGACGATATAGGGTTCGGCGTTACACAGTCCGCGCAAATGTGTGGCACCGCCCGCCGCGAGTTGGCCGGCGGTCAGCATGCCCACCAGTTCACCTGCTTCAGTCACCGGCAAATGATGAAAGTCATGTTCGCTGAGGACTGCCTGCGCGGCGCCCAAGTCGGCTTCGATATCGATGGAATAAGGGAAGGGCGTCATCGCCGTTTTGAGCTGGGGCAGCGGTTTTTTCATGGGAATGGGGTCATCGCACCAGGGAAGATGGAGCGCAGGATGGCGCAGGTTTTGCGGCTGGCGCAAGCGTGGGGAGCGCGGGAGTTGATCTGGCTTAAGTGACAGGTGAGTGGATGAATGTGCAGATGATTCCACACCCGCTGCAGGTGCGAATTCATTCGCACACTCAAATGAAACACCCCGGAGCGCATTGCGCGCTCCGGGGTGGCAACAGCTTTACGCCGCGGCGAGCTGACGCAGCACGTACTGCAGGATGCCGCCGTGCTGGTAGTACTCCCATTCCTTGGGCGTATCGACGCGCACCGTGACCGGGAAACGCGTGACCTTGCCGTCACCGGCATCGGCGACGATGGTCAATTCACGCGCGCCGGCGGCGAGGCCTTCGAGGGTGAAGATTTCAGTGCCGGTCAGCCCTAAGGATTCGGCATTCTGGCCGTCCTTGTAGGTCAGCGGCAGCACACCCATGCCAACCAGGTTGGAACGGTGAATACGCTCGAAGGATTCGGCGATGACTGCGCGCACGCCGAGCAGATAGGTGCCCTTGGCCGCCCAGTCACGCGAGGAACCCGTGCCGTATTCCTTGCCGGCCAGGATCACCAGCGCCACGCCGTCGCCCTGATAACGCATCGAGGCGTCGTAAATCGACATCTGTTCGCCGCTCGGCACGTGTTTGGTCACGCCGCCTTCCACACCCGGCACCATGAGGTTCTTCAGGCGGATGTTGGCGAAGGTGCCACGCATCATCACTTCATGGTTGCCACGGCGCGAGCCGTAGGAATTGAAGTCGACCGGCTGCACGCCGTTCTCGATGAGGTATTTACCCGCCGGGCTGTCCTTCTTGATGTTACCGGCCGGAGAGATGTGGTCGGTGGTGATGGAATCACCGAGCTTGGCCAGTGCGCGCGCATTGACGATAGGCTGGATGGCGCCCGGGGTGCGCGGCATGTTGACGAAGTAGGGCGGGTTCTTGACGTAGGTCGAGGTGTCGTCCCAGCTGTAGCGGTTGGACTTCTCAACCTTGATGCCGGCCCAGCGTGCATCACCCGCGTAGACGTTGGCATAACTCGCGCCGAACATCTTGGCGTCGATGGTGCTGGCGACGGCCTGCGCGACTTCAGCGGTGCTCGGCCAGATGTCCTTGAGATAAACGTCTTTGCCGTCTTTGCCCTTGCCCAGCGAATCCTTCTGGAGATCGATGTTCATGGTGCCGGCGATGGCGTAGGCCACCACCAGTGGCGGTGAGGCGAGGAAGTTCATCTTCACTTCCGCATGCACACGACCTTCGAAGTTGCGGTTGCCCGACAGCACCGAGCACGCCACCAGGTCGCCCTGGCGAATCGCATCGCTGACCGGCACCGGCAAGGGCCCCGAGTTACCGATGCAGGTGGTGCAGCCGTAGCCGACGGTGTTGAAGCCGAGTGCATCGAGATGCGGCGAGAGGCCGGCTTTGTCGAGATAAGCGGATACCACCAGCGAGCCGGGGGCGAGGCTGGTCTTGACCCACGGTTTGACCTTGAGACCCAGTTCGTTGGCCTTCTTGGCGAGGATGCCGGCGCCGACCATCACCGACGGGTTGGAGGTATTGGTGCAGGACGTGATAGCCGCGATCACCACTGCGCCGTCCTTCACTTCGACGTTCTGACCATTCATAGCGACAGTCGCGGCGCCGCCGGCGGAACGCGCGGCGGTGTCGACTTCAAGCTGCTTGAGATAAGCGGCCTTGACGGCGGTCAGGTCAATACGGTCCTGCGGACGTTTCGGACCGGCCAGCGCCGGCACCACACTGCCCATGTCGAGTTCGAGGGTATCGGAGTAAACCGCTTCCGGGGTCGAGGCGTCACGCCACAGGCCGGTCTCCTTGGCATAGGCTTCGACCAGTGCGACCTGTTCGTCGCTGCGACCGGAGAGCTTCAGGAACGCGACGGTCTCGGCGTCGATGGGGAAGATGCCGCAGGTCGCGCCGTATTCCGGCGCCATGTTAGCCAGCGTCGCACGATCTGCGAGCGGCAACTGGTCGAGACCGGGGCCGAAGAATTCGACGAATTTGCCGACCACGCCCTTCTTGCGCAGCATCTCGGTCACGCGCAACACCAGATCGGTGGCGGTGGTGCCTTCGGTCAGTTTGCCGGTCAGCTTGAAGCCGACCGTCTGCGGAATCAGCATGGTGACCGGTTGGCCGAGCATGGCGGCCTCGGCTTCGATACCACCCACGCCCCAGCCGAGTACACCCAGGCCGTTGATCATGGTGGTGTGGGAATCGGTGCC
>CAMCBY010000322.1 GCA_945873015.1 Klebsiella pneumoniae | reverse complement strand
CCACGCGCCTTCAATATTGATCTCACCAAAATGGCTGGCCAGTGCTTCCAGCCAGGCCGAGGTATCCACGATTTTTGCTTTGCCCTCGATACTGCCATCAGCATTCAAACGCAGCAGTGCACCTCGGAAGCGTCGTTTGGATGAACCAGAGCCCAAGGCCAGCAGCGCGCCATGGGGATGATTCTTAAAAGCAGGTAGCTGCACCAGGGCTTCGAGATCGGGTTTTTCTTTTTTGCGCTTGACGTGTTTGTCCGGCAGGTCACCCGGGAACAGGCGCAGCAGGCTACCGGGTCGCTGCTTATCCCTTTCGAAAACGCCGAGATGCAACTCGTCATCGGCCACCGCATACAAATAGCGCCCGACCGCCACCAGCCCACTGGCGGCGCTGAGATAGGCGGGACGATCCGGTTCAGAGCCGGACTGCAGATCGAGATTGCGCAGGTTTGTCAGTTGAATCATGGTTTCAGTTTGTTGCACATCGCACGCCGAGCGCGCACCGATAGGGCTCGCTATTGCTGAAGTGAACGTCCTCCAGCCCGGCACTGGTCATCATCTTGCTGATTTCGGCGCGGATGAAGCGCTGTTCAAGGCGGGTGGAATCACGGGAGCATGGGCTCAACGAAAGTGCGGCATGACTTCACGCGCGAACAACGTCATGCCGTCGCGGATCAGATGAGGTGCCATGCCACTGGTCGGAAAATAACAGACAAAATGCGTCATCCTGCCGCGCGTACGATATTCCTCAATCATCTCGATGGCGTCTTGCGGCGTGCCGACGATGGCGGGCTCGCCGAGGAAATCAAAACTCTGTCGCGCGATCATCTCGTCGACACTGACGAGATTCTTCAAAGCCTCGTCCATCACCGGCATATCTGCCGCTTCGCTACCCCAGCGCACATACTGCTCGGTCATGTAATGCAGCGGCTCTGCAGCAATCACCCACGCCTGGGCGCGACTCGGCGCCACATACACCGCGCGCGCCTGGGCGATGTGATGATCTTCGGGGCGTCGACCGTGACGTTGCAGTGCGTCGTCGTAGATAGCGTTCATGGCGGCGGGCCCCACCGACTGGTAATGAAAGCCCAGACGCGCCGCACGTTCGATGGCCTTTGGCGCGACGGCGCCTATCCAGATCGGCGGATGGGGCTTTTGCAGCGCGGGCGGTGTGATACGAACCTCTTTCAACTGCGTGAACTTGCCATCCACGGTGACACACTCGTCGCTCAGCAGGCGCTGGATGATCTGCACGCCTTCCGCCAATCGTGCGCCGCGCTCCTTGGGCGACATGCCTTGCGCAGAAAATTCCACAGGTCGATATCCAAGACCCACACCCAGATCGAAGCGACCGTTGGAGATAAGGTCGATGGTTGCCGCGTCCTCCGCCACCCGCACCGGATGGTGCATCGGCAACAAGATGAGATACGTACCGATACGAATATGCCGGGTGCGCGACGCGAGTGCGCCAGCTATCGGCGCCAAGGCCGGCGAATAACCATCATCGACAAAATGATGTTCGGTCAGCCAGATGTTGTCGTAGCCCAAGGCCTCGGACTCGACGCACAAATCAAGATGGCTGCGATACAACTCCGGCCACGGCATGCGGGCAAAGGCGGGATTACGAAACGACCAAAGGATTCCGAACTTGAGACGCATGAGCAGGCACTCCTGACGACCGAGCACCATGCTAGCCCTGCTACGAGCCATCATCCATACCAGCGCTGTATGACGCTGCTCAGTCAGGAGCGTGTGATCATTGCTTGAACGCGCCCGCTGCCTCGTCTGTGCGGCGTGACCGATAGCAGCGAGCACCTATTCCGACAAACCTTACCTCCACATATGTGCGTATTGCTGCCCCTTAGAGGCGGCAGTAGCATCGAACGCCACCCTTAAGGAGAACACGACGATGGCTGCAGTCATGAAAGACGAGAACATGATCAAGGTGCTGTCCGGCGCCGCTTCAACTTCGCCGTGGATCGATTGCGGCCCCGGCATCCAGATCAAGGTGCTGGCGGTCGACATGAAACATCACGCAGTGCAATACCTGGCGCGCACCGGCCCTGGCCACAATCCCGGCATACACCGCCACAATGCCGACGCCTCAATATTCATACTCGAAGGCAGCGTAAAAAACCTGACCACCGGCTGCGAGTTCGGCCCCGGCGATTTCTGTTTCCAGCCGGTCGGTGATGTGCATGAAGAAGTGGTTGGGCCGGAGGGCGTGGTGAGTTATGTCTCGCAACGGGGCGATGAAGACTTGCTGATCGAATTTATGGATGAGAGCGGCGCGGTTGCCGAGAAATACACCGTCTCCGACTTCGCGCGTATGCTCTGAGCACTGCTGTTCGCACGCGCGCTTAACGCGCACAAGGAAGGCCCCGCCAGGGGCCTTCTGCGTCTCTTTCGGTCGACAGCGCGGCCGCCCGCTTTACCCCATGCAAAACGGCGGGCGGCGCCGCCTGGCGGCGAGTACAGCGCAGGCCGACAGGGTCAACCAGAGTGCAGCGGGTAACGGCACGGCCTGCACCTGCAGGCGCACCCTGCTGGCATCCTGCTCAAGCAGGAAACGCAGCCCCGCCACCTCGGGCAAGCTGATGGCAGCGAAGCTGCCTTCGATAAGCGCGCCTTCCATGAGCAGAAAACTGGCGCCTACGCCCGGCACAAAACCTTCGCTCAAGGCCACGCTGAGTGTGCCGCCGAGGGTCAGCGTGCCACCCACCTGCAGACTGTCGTATTCGCTGCCACGCCCGAGCCCGGCGATTTCGAACAGGCTGGTACTGCTCGCTGCTAGGGTGGCATCGCCTTCGATACTGAGCAGGGCCGGACTGTTACCGGGGCTGAGCAGGCCGGCGAAATGGGTGTCGCCAGGGCCGGTGATGCTGCCATCGCCCTGGTAGCTGCCGTCGAGGAACAGCGTGCCGCCCTCACCCACGGCAATCTCGCCGAGGTTGAGTACGCTGCCACCCATGTGCAGCGCGAGGCCTGCACTCACCACCACCTGCCCGCGGTTCGTCAGCGGGCCGTGCAACGCGCCACCACCTTGCACGGTGCCATTTTCGCCGATACCGAGACCTTGCACCGTGCCGAGCGCGCCGGCGCCGAGCAGCAACTGCAGCGCGCCGCCCTCGCCGAGACGCAGCGCTTTCACCGTGGTGTCGATGGATGGCCCGAGCACGGTGCCGCCTGCCTCGCCGTTCAGTGCCACTTCGTGGGCGAGGCCCGGGGTAATGCCGAAGCGCCAGTTGTCGCGCTGGTCCCAGGCCATCGGCTCGTCCGGAGGCTGGAAAGGACGGCGCAGCGTCAGCAGCGGCGCCCACACGTTGATGGCATGCAGCCCGCTTTCATAGATCACTTCATAGGCGACCAGGCCGGAATCGCTGAAGCCGTTGACCTGGCCGTTCGGGTCGTTGTTGAAGACGATGTCGAACACCACTTCGCCGTTGATGATGTCGCCTTCACGGGCCACGGTCGCGCGGTCGCTGCCATCGGCCACCATCAACAAGGTTCGCAGCAGCGGGCTCGGGCCTTCTTCGCCGTCGAGGGTGCCAACCTGCAATTCAGCCTTGAAGGCCACCGCGCCACTGTTGTTGAGCGCTGGGTGTTCGAATGCGCGCAGTACCCCGTCGTCGTAGCTCTCGCCGGTGCGGGCGATCTCGATGATGCCATCGGGCGAGGCCACGAAGATGCCGCGCGCCTGCGCTTCTGTCTCGTCGAACAGATCCACACGGAAGGCGAGTTCATTGCTGTCGTTGAAGGCCGGACGGGGCATGTCGCCATTGACGGGGTCCGCGAAAGCGCCGAAACGCATGTTGCCGCCAGGCGTGAGATCGCCTTCGCGCACGATCTCAGTGGTCGGGCCGCCGGCTACATCGATATAAAGCGCGCTGTTGTCGAAGCTGCCATTGCCTTCGAACGGCGTCTCGGGCAGGCCATCGGTATTAAGCAGCAAGGCACTGAAGGCGATGTTGCCGTGATCGTTGATACGCAGTTGCGAGAACACCGCGAACTCGCCATCGCCACTCGGCGCAGCATCACCTTCGCGCACGATCTGCGCCTTCGCGCTGCCGCTGGAGGCGACGCGATACACCGCGCTGTCTGCGCTCAGCGCGGCGTCGCCCAGGCTGCCCAGGAAAACCATGCCACCCAGGTTGTTCATCTGCGGTGAGAACACACCGCTCAAGGTGGCGCCACCGACGATGTCACCTTCGCGCACGATTTCCACCGCGCCGATGTTCTCGGAGTAACGATAGATGGCGGTGTTGTTGGCGCTGCCCAGCGAGGTGTTGTTCAGCGCTGCGAAAAAACCCACCTCGCCCGACGAGCCGATGCCGAAGAGATTGAAGCCGCCGAGATCGCTGAAGCGACCGTCACCATTCGGCACATCCTCGCCTTCCGCAGCGGCCAGGTCGAAGTTATCGCCCGGTGCACCGCCCGGCTCTTCGATGACGATGGTGGTGTTGCCATTGGCGAGTGTGCCGAGCACCGGTAGTTCGAGTGCAATACGGCCGAAATCACCGGACACGGGCACGGCCAGGCCCTCCGGCAGGTTCGGATCTTTCAGGTAAACCGTGCTCAGGAACAGATCGCGCGGGTTGAAGACCAGGCCGCCGGCATCGAGGGTGGTGCTCTCGCGCAGCACCTCCTGCACGCCGCCGATGACCGGCATGTTGACGCCCGTGACCAGTGCACGATAGATGCCGCTGTTGGTCGCCGCGTCTGTGCCGGGGCCGGTGAGGCGCGCGTTGAACACGACCCTACCGACGCTGTTGATACTCGGTTCGAGGAAGCTGCCGAATTGCGCACCGTCGCTGACGCTGCCACCGATGCGTGCGATCTCGATCGTTTCGTCATCGGCCCGCGCGAGGCCGGCGAGACTGAGCGCGAGCAGCGTGAGGGCCGGCGGCCAGTAACGGCCTGCGTTTGAGAATTGCGACATGAGTCAGCCTCCCGACGGCGGTGCTTGCCGGGGCCCAGCGTAAGGGCAGACGGGGCTGCGGCACAGGGCCAAAGGCGGAATTGGGGGGACTAAGCGCTCGATTT
>CAMCBY010000321.1 GCA_945873015.1 Klebsiella pneumoniae | reverse complement strand
CGGTGAAGACGGCAATGCCCATCACGTGCAGTTCTCGCTCGGTGCGAGCCTGCCCTATGACATCGGCTTTGCCTTCAACATCGGTTATCAGGACGTCGAAGGTGACGAGTTCTCGGCCTACTTCGCAACGCCCGATGGCTACGATTGGTGGTGGTTCTCGGTGGGCGTGTCGAAAGAAGCGCTCGGCTTCGTGTTCGACGTGTCCTACTACTGGGTCGACAACGGCGACCAGTGCGGCAACCGCGGTGGCGCGGCGTGTAAGTGGAACGGTGGCATGGCGACCTTCTACAACGACTATGCCTACTCTGCTGAAGGTGGCACCTCGTACCGCGATTTGACCCGTGACGAAGTGGTGTTCAGCATCTCGCGCTCGTTCTAATCGAGCGAGCCAGTGCAGTCAGCAACGGCCCCCGCAGTGGGGCCGTTGTGTTTTCCCTGCGAGAGCAAGGCGCATCGCGCGCCACCTTGAGCCTCTTTCCAACCTCGCCCCCGACCGACGCCTGTTCAGGGTCAGCACGACCTCACCGCGTCCTACTTAAACACGTTCAGCGATACTTCAACGTAGAGAAAATTGGTGGTTGCGGTGGTCTCGCCGAGCGCCGCCAATTGCCGCTTCTCGACGAACTCGCCGTTCAACCAGTGTGAATAGCCAACGGCAGTATCGATGCGCGGCGTGAGTCGATAGCGCACACGGACATCCACCGCCTGGCCGAGCAGATCTCCGCTTTGGCCGCCGCGGTCACGATTGAAGCGGTTATCGCCATTGATGCCGTTCAAAAGATTATTGAACCGGTCACGCTTGCTCGCGAGCCAATACCAAGAGTAACCGCCGTCGATGGCGAGTCCCTTGCGGGGCTCGAATTCCAGCTTGATTTTGGGCGTTTTGACGTTCTCGAACACGATGTTGTCATCTGCCGACCAAGGGCGAGCAAAACCGAAAAAACGTTCAAAGCGCTGGTCGCGTTGATCTGTCGGGTCGCGGTCGCCGCTCGCGTAGCCGTAGAACACGCTCGCGCGGGGTTTCCGGGCATGGGCGAAGGTGTAGCCAAACTCGATGGTGAGGGCATAGGCCGATTTGGCGCGCGAGCCCTCGTGGCCAAACTGATAGGTGCCGCTCAGATCGTAGTCGATGGCGGTGTCCGGCACGACGCCGTAGCCGCGCACACCAGGCGCGTGCACCTCACGCTCGAGCAACGCGCCACGCGCGCGCTGGCGCAGGCCGAGATAATAGGGCTGCAGAGTGAGCCACTGTGACCAGCGTCGCCAGTTGACGATGCCACCGAAGAACCACACGTCATCATTCGGTGAATCGAACTTGTCGGTGTCGCGCACGATGGGCTGCACGCCCCATAAATCGATCTCCCAGTCGTTGCTTTCCTGGCCGAGATTGAGACGCAGGCCTTCAAAATTATTGGTGGTATTGCGCCACTGGTTGTTGCCTATCATGCGGCGGTCGAGCGATTCCCAGGCCAACCTTCCGACGCGCAGACGGATTGGACGCGCGTTGCCCAGTGGGTCGTGGCCGAGCGCGTCGTCGAAATAAAGCTCGCCATAACCCTGAATCAGTTCAAACTCATTCACGTCGCGGGTGTCGCGCGCATAGACGGTGTTGGAGCGCCGCGAGTCTTCAAATTCGAGCGCGAAACGCAGTGGATCGGCGATTTGCCGCACTCCAAGGTAGGCGCGGGTGCGATGCAGGAAGTTGTGGTCGGTGGCGAGAAACGGGCGCCGGATGTCGTTCTCGCGCAGTTCGTAGCGCTCGCGGAAGTCGAGGCCCGCGTCCAGCCAGTCGAGCTGTTTGAAGGCAGCGACGCCCGTTTTGGCGAGATTGCGCACGTAGCGCGGTGGATCGGTTTCCGGTTGAGTGCCGTGGCTGCGCGCGCGTTCGGCGTAGCTGCTCCGGACCGGTACGTCAGAATTTGGAAGCGAGGGCGCTTGCGCTACTACGGCGGTTGGGACCACGTCACCCGGCGGCTTTTTTTCGCCGGGAGCGTGTGCCGCCTGGATGGTGGGGGCGACAACAAACAAGGCCGTGATGAACAGGTGCCGCGGTTGGAATGACATCGAGTTTGTTCCTGTCCGCTGGACCAACGGATTGATTAATTTCAAAAAGAAATTAAATTTTCATTTTTAGTGCCATCAAGAAATATAATTATCTTTCAATAGTTTATTAAATATTCGTTTTTACGTAATCAAATATCACGGAAAAACCATCGCATGTACTTAACAAGTAATAGCAAATGTGACGGCCAATCTGGAGCGTCACTCAATCTCGCGCAGTCGTGCAATACCATCTCGATGGCCTACGCCTCAATCTCGTGAGAATTGCGGCGGAACGATAGGAATCATCGTGGGCGGCAGGCCTCGCGGTTAGCGGCGCGCGGGTGATGCCTTGCGTTGCCCTGCAAAGCCTATCGATGCTTCATCCAGACGACGTCATCAGCGGGCGCTGCTTCGTCATTTAGTGACCGGCAGCGGTACCGTGTACGAGTGCCGTACCGGCATCGGCGGTTTGCAGGAAATTCACTTGCCCGGTGCCGACATCATAGATTGCCCCGGCGATGGCGATGCGCCCATCGCGCACCAATTTGTCGAGTGTTGCGCTGCGCTGGCGAATCATGTGCATGGTGCGCAGCACGTTGCGCCGCGCGACTTCGTTGGCATACGCGGCCTTTTCGCCGGGCAACCACGCATCGGCTGCCGGGCAGGTATCGACATCGATGGAGAGCTGGATTTCGGAGATAAGGGTATCGAGATTGCCGCAACCAGTAGCCTCAACAGCGGTCTGGTGAGAGCAGTACAAATCTACCGCCGCATTGACCGCACCACAGGAAGTATGGCCCATGACCAGGACCAACTTGGCACCGGCCACGGCGCAACTGTATTCCATGCTGCCCAGCACTTTGTCGCGTGCGATGTTGCCGGCAATGCGCACGCTGAAAATGTCGCCGAGGCCAAGGTCGAAAATCAGCTCGGCCGGCGAGCGCGAGTCGATGCAGCTCAGCACGACCGCCATCGGGAATTGACCGGTGGCAGTCGCATCGACCTGACGGCCGAGGTCGCGGGTCAGGCGTTTGCCGCTCAGAAAGCGCTGATTACCTTCATTCAAGATATCAAGTACCCGAGCTGGTGTAAGGGTGCTCTGCACTTCGCGACTCGAATAATCGATGTACTGGATTTGATCGTCTATCTGGTAGCGCTCCTTGAAGCCGACCAGACTGAGTTGCACACCGTGCGCTTCGGCGGTGTCGCGCCTGAAGTCATCGATCAAATCGAGCACGTCGGCGTCGATGTAGTCGGTATTGCGCGCATCGACCAGCACATGCCCACCGCGGGGCACGTCGTACAAGGCCTTCTGCAACACCGGCCGACTGAAGAAGCTGACCTGGTTGGCCAGTTCGATACGCAGTACCTCGCCCCCTACGTGTTTCTCCAGCACGCGCCGCAAGGGGCGCTGCAGGTTGCTGCGAAGAATAAAGAACAGACTCACTGACATACCGATAAGGATGCCGCGCAAGGGATCGATCAATACGATGGCAATGGCAGTGATGGCAAACGGCAGGAACTGGTTGCGCCCTTCGTCCCACATCTGTTTGACCAGGGTGGGTGAGATCAGCTTGAAACCGGTCATGAGCAGCAGGGCGGCGACTGCCGCGAGCGGGATCTGGTTCAACCACTGCGGCAGCAGCATGACACTGAACAGCAGCAGAAAACCTTGCACGATGGCGCTGAGTTTGGTCCGCGCGCCGGCATTGATGTTGATGGAGCTGCGCACGATGACACAGGTGATAGGCATGCCACCCAACAGGCCACTCAGCATGTTGCCCGTACCTTGCGCGATAAGTTCGCGGTTGGTCGGTGCGTGACGTTGATCGGGGTCGAGCTTGTCGACGGCTTCGAGGTTGAGCAGGGTCTCAAGACTTGCCACAGCGGCGATGGTCAAGGCTGCGGTATAGATGGCGGGGTTCTCAATGAGAGAGAAATCCGGAAAGCGGAACAGCGCCAGGAACTCACCAAAATCACGCGCCACCGGCACCTGCACCAAGTGTGATGCGCCGATGGCCCAGTCCGGGCCCAATTCCCCAAACCACACCTTGCACGCCACCGCAGCGAAGATCACCACGACCACCGAAGGCACCGGCAGCCGGCGCAACCACGGAATGCGCTCCCAGAACATCACCAGGGCGATGGACATGAGGCCAATGCATGCGGCCCCCACATGGATATTGCCGAACGAGCTGATGATTTCGCTGAAGGTATTGCTGTTGTCCGGTTGCAGGAAAGATTTATCGCCCATCGGGTCGCCGTCACTGCCGAGGATATGCGGCACCTGCTTGAGGATGAGGATGAGACCGATGCCGGCCAGCAGTCCTTTCAGCACGCTGCTCGGAAAGAACTCGGCCAGCACCCCCGTGCGCAAGACACCGAGCCCGATCTGGATCAGACCGGCCACCACCAAGGCAAGCAGGAAGGCCTCAAAGCTGCCGAGCATCGCCAGGTAACCGGCGGTGATCGTGATCAGTCCCGCGGCTGGGCCGCTGACGCTCTTATGCGATTGGCTGAGCGTGCCGACCACGATACCGCCGATGATGCCGGCCAGAATGCCGGAGAATGGCGGTGCGCCGGACGCGATGGCTACCCCCATGCAGAGGGGCAGTGCAACCAGGAACAGCACCACGCTGGCGGCGATATCACGGGGAAAGGTTGCTGCAAAAGAAGCATGGTTATGGGGCATAGTGCTGTCGATATCGGCGTGCGTGAGTGGAGAGTCGGACAAGGCCGGCCGCGCCTGGTGTGCAGGCAGGACCGCGATCTATTGCCCACCATAGGTGGCCAAGTATCGCAGATCAGGTGAGGCCCCCCTAACGCGGCCCCCGCGCAGCGCCGATGCGTGGCAATTCGCTGCGCAGTGAACTGTCCGAGGCGCGTGGTCGCTGACTTATACTGACGCGCGATAATCAATTTCCTGCCGTCTGCGACACGGAGGCCCTCAGCGGGCCCCGGTCACATCCCCCTGGATTCGCCGAGGAGACACCGAATGAAACTTGCTCTTTATTTGCCCAAT
>CAMCBY010000320.1 GCA_945873015.1 Klebsiella pneumoniae | reverse complement strand
AAATGCACGGCAGGCAGCAGCAATCTCTTCGACCTTGCCACTGCCGACAAAGAACTTCGGATCGGCCGCGCCACGCGGCGCGGTCACGACACTGCCGATGGTAGCGTCAGCGCCGGCGACCAGTTCCCGAAATTCGCTCAGGTCGTCGTCGTGGTCTGGCCCCTGGGCAAAGACCACATGCACGAGGACCGCACGATCACCCCCTGCCGGGCGCTCAAACAAGCGTGCGCTGCTCTGCCATCACGCGACGTCACCTTCGCCGTCGATGCCGTCCTCGCCCTGATCGGCACGCGGCAAGCGCACATTGCGCGCCGGTACCACGGTCGAGATCGCATGTTTGTAAACCATCTGGCTGACGGAATTCTTGAGCAAAATGACAAACTGATCGAACGATTCGATCTGGCCCTGCAATTTGATTCCGTTGACCAGGTAGATGGATACCGGGACGCGCTCCTTGCGCAACGCATTCAAGTAGGGTTCCTGAAGTGATTGGCCCTTGCTCATGGCATGCTCCTTGTTGTTGTTATGCCGGGGGAGAGCCGACCGCACGGCATTCTGCGTCCGCGGGCCGTCTTAATTATTCTGTACGTGCTGCAACGCTACTCTAGATCATAAACGTTGCGCTTGAAAACGTTCTGCTCCTGGATTATGCGCAGTGCACGGTCTGTGAGTGCCGTATCGGCACAATCGAGCCAGTGACACGCGGCCTCGCGTCGCAGCCAGGTCAATTGCCGTTTCGCGAGCTGTCGGGTCGCGATGACTCCCCTTTCGATCATGTGCGCGCGCGTCGAGTCGCCAACGAGATAACGCCAGACTTCGCGATATCCCACGGTTCGCATGGCCGGCGCGTCGGCGCCGAGCCCGGCGCGATCACGCAACGCGCGCACTTCGTTGATAAAACCGCGCTCGAGCATGAGATCGAATCGCAAGGCCAAACGGCGCTGCAGCAGTGCCCGATCGGCGGGCGCGATCACCAGTTTGACTATCTGCCCTCTATGGGGTGCAAGGCGCGCACGCTCCCACAGATCCGACTGAGCAATACCACTGACCGCGTGTACTTCGAGTGCACGTAACAGGCGTTGCGGATCGTTAGGATGAATGCGCGCCGCGGCGCGCGGATCAACCGCGGTGAGTCGTTCATGCAGAACGAGTGCGCCGAGGCTGGCGAGTTCGCTCTGCAATTGCGCGCGCACCGCCGGTGTCGCCGCCGGCAATTCCGACAGCCCCTGCTCGAGTGCGCGAAAGTACAAACCGGTGCCGCCGACCAACATCGGCACGCGTCCGCGAGCGCGGATATCGGCGATTGCAGATTGCGCATCACTGCGGAACTGCGCAGCGGAATAAGCATCGCACGGCGCGCAGATATCGAGCAGGTGATGGCGCACGCGGCGCTGAACGGCGGGATTCGGCTTGGCAGTGCCGATGTCGAAGCCGCGATAAACCTGCGCGGAGTCGACGCTGACAATCTCCACCGGCAAACGCGCGGCGAGCGCCAGCGCGAGCGCACTCTTACCCGCCCCCGTCGGTCCCATCACAAACAACAAGGGGCCTTCGCCCGCAGTCACGGCGAGCGCCCACCTGACGGACTGAGCAGCGCGCCGTCGATGCGTATTGCCAGCGCGGACAACACCAGGCCACTTGCCGCCGCACCCTGTTCCAGCATTTCAAGCTGGCGTCGCGATGCCTGGCCGTGGCTGCCGAGCGCGATTGCATCGGCGGCGGCGTGGGCGAGGCGCGTCCGCGCGTCATCCACAATCTCGGTCGCCAGTGCGTCGAACAACTTCGACCAGTCGAGGTCCGGCAAGACCTTGGGCACGGCGCGCAGCAGATAACCCGCCGGGCCGAGGTCGTCCAGCACAAAACCATAGGCGCTGAACATCTCGAGTGTGCAATGGCGCCACAGCGGCGCGTTGACGGCAATGCGCTCGGGAATCAACAAGGGACGCAGGTCAGCGGCGGTGTCGGTGGTCGGCATCAGCCGACGTCTTAGCACCTCGCGCCAGGCCAGCCGCAGATCGATGGCTCGTACTTCTGCGCCATCGCGATAAAGCAGGTGTCTTTCATCAACGAGCGCCAAGGGCGTGCCGAGTTGCACCGCCACCGTCACAAGCGGCGCCTGCGGCGCGGATGCGCGTTCGCTGCGCGCTTCTCGATAGTGGCTGTCGGGTTCGGCGATGCGTGTCTCAACGACGCTCGGCAGTCCGTCAATCTGCGCTTCCAGCGCGCGACGCACCGCCACGTACAACAGATCATGCACGGCACGCACATCGGCCAGACGCACTTCGAGTTTGCCCGGATGCACATTGACATCCACCGCCGACGGCGCGAGCGTGACCGCCAGCGCGTAGGTCGGAAAACGTCCGGTCGCGACGGCGTCGCCATAGGCGAGTCTGACTGCATGGGCGAGATGGCGGTCGCGTACATAGCGCCCGTTCAAAGACAGGAACTGGCCATCGGACTGACTATCGGCCTGGGCCGGCCCGCCGACCCAGCCGCGCACAGACACACCATCCGCCTCTAGCGTCACATAGCGCGCAACGGCAGCGAAGTCGGCACCGAACAGGCTGCGCCAGCGCGCGCCATCGACACCCAGTTCGGCGGCGGACAGGCGCAATCCGCGGCTGCCCGCCTGGCTCAAGGACAGCGCCACGGCCGGCCGTGCGAACGCGAGTTGTCGCACCAATTGCTGGATATGCAGAAACTCAGTACGGGCGCGTTTCAGAAAGCGCCGTCGGGCCGGCACATTGTGGAACAGATCGCGCACCGTGATGCGGGTGCCGACATTGGCCTGATGAGGTAGCGGCGCGGCCGGCGCCTGGCCGGGCGCCACCACCAGCTTCCAGCCGTGGGCGTCGCCGCGTTGTCGGGTCACGATTTCGATGGTCGCGACCGACGCGATACTGGCCAGCGCTTCGCCGCGAAAGCCCAACGACACCAGACTGGCCAGATCGCTGACCGCGGCAATCTTGCTGGTCCAATGGCGGCGTAGCGCCGCGCCGATGTCTGCCCCGGACATGCCTGAGCCGTCGTCGCTGACGGTCATGTATTCGAGACCGCCCTCGCCTACATCGATGTCGATGCGAGTCGCGCCGGCGTCGAGGCTGTTTTCCACCAGTTCCTTGATGACAGACGCCGGTCGTTCGACGACCTCACCGGCAGCGATCTGATTGATCAGGTGATCCGAGAGCGGAAGGATGGGACGCGCCACAGCTTGCATGGCGCCTAGTGTAAAGGAAGCCCTGAATCTTACGCGGCGGGCAACGGGCCTCAGGGAATACGTAACAGCGAGCCGGCGCGCACCATTTCAGAATCCATGTCGTTGGCCTGTTTAAGGGTATTGATGCTGACGTCGTAGCGGTCAGCTATCACCGACAAGGTTTCACCCGGCGAAACCCGATGCCGACGCCGGTCGGTGTTGCCGGCGTCCGCCATGACCCGCTCGACCGCGCGCGGGGCGCTGCGGCTACGGCCGGCATTGAAGCTCACCACGCCGTTGAAAATGGCGCGCGCCACCTTCTGGCGATAGGACTCACTGCGCAGCCGCTTTTCTTCGACCGGATTGGAGATGAACGCAGTTTCGACCAGAATCGAGGGGATATCCGGCGATTTGAGCACCATAAAACCGGCGTGCTGCACGCGTCGCTGGTGTACTCGCCCGATGCTGCGCAGGCCGCGCAGCACCGAGTTGGCCAAATCGGTGCTGGCATCGAGGGACGCGGCCTGGGATAAATCCAGCAGCACCGATTTCAGCATGCGGTCCTTGTCATCCAGACTCACACCGCCGACCAGGTCGGCAGCGTTCTCGCTGGCGGCCAGCCACTTGGCGGCTTCGCTGCTGGCGCCACGTTGCGACAACACGTAGACCGAAGAACCTTGCACGCGGCGGTCATGCACCGCGTCGGCGTGGACCGAGATGAACAGATCCGCGCGTTTCGCCCGTGCCCGATCCATGCGTGTACGCAGCGGCAGGAAATAATCGCCGTCACGGGTCAGCACGGCGCGCATGCCGGGTTGGCGATTGATCAGACGCGCCACCTCGCGCGCCACGGCCAGCACGATGTCTTTTTCATAAGTGCCGCTCGGGCCGATCGCCCCGACATCCTGACCGCCGTGGCCGGCATCCACCGCGACCACCAGTTCGCGCTGCGCGCGCGCGCCACGGGTGACTTCTGTGGCCGCCGCGACCGGTTTGGCTGGCGCGGGAGTCGACTTGGGCGCGGATGCAAGTGGCGCGGCCGGCTTGCTGAGTGTTGTTTTCGACAGGGTCGCGGGCGCGGCCGGCGCAGTGGCGGGACGCACGGCAAGGGTCGGACGACTCGGCGTTGCTGCGATCCTCGCGGCAGGCGTGTCGGTGCGAAGTTCCAGGGCCAGACGTTGGCCCGCGCCGTTGGCGGGGGGCAGCAAACGCGCCTCCACACGGCTGGCCGTGGCCAGTTCCATGACCACCCGCAAGCCGACATCCCGTTGCATGAACTGACGTATATTTTTGATACCGCTGCTGGGGGCGTCCACGCTCAGCAGGCGCCGTGCTTTCGCCCCTTTGAAGTCCACCACCACGCGCGGTGGGTTATCCAGGCGCGACAGCGTGTATTGCAGCGGGCCGCTGGCATCAAATATCAGGCGCGAGCCGGCCGCCGTGCGGTTGGCGTGGAGGCCAAACACTTCCGTGGCGCAGACACCGCCCCCCACCAGCATGAGGATGAGAAAGATCAGCCCAGGCATCGGCTTATAGGTTTTTTCTCGTAGAGGGTTCTATTTTGTACGGCTTACACCCTCTAGTTCAAGTTCATCTTATGTTGTTTTTATAAACAACTGTATTTACTCACTAAGACAAACGCGAAATCACCTCATCGCCGGTCGCAGAGTGGCTATCGAGCCGCACTTCGCGTCCGCCATCGATAACCGTCAAAGTCAGCGCCAGGTCGGGCCGTGGCAATACCGGCGCGCCGCGCTCAGCCCATTCGATCAGGCAGTCGGCATCGGCGTCGAAATAATCCTCGATACCGATGAACTCGAGTTCACCGGCCGCCATGCGGTAGAGGTCGAAGTGATGCACGCTGCGGCTCGCGA
>CAMCBY010000319.1 GCA_945873015.1 Klebsiella pneumoniae | reverse complement strand
TGCCGCTGGTGACCGCGACGACCCGCGTCGGCTGCATCTCCCGGCCTTCGTTGAAACGCGCGCTCATGCCGAGAACGCCCGTTCAAAGGAACCGGTGTCACGCGGTGCCGGAGTGCTCTTGGCCATTTCAACCGTGCGCTCGATGAGGCTGCGCGCGGTCACAGGGTCGAGATCGTCCGGCACACGCTGGCCGGCGCTGGTATAGGCCAACGGCAAACCGGCTTCGATGATGGCCGACAGACACGGACCCAAGGTCGCGGCCTCGTCGAGCTTGGTCAGGATGCAGCCGGACGCAGCGAGTTCGGCATTGACCTTGAGCAGCTTGCTGGCGGACAGATAATCGGTGGTCGCTGACAGCACGGTGTAACAGTCGATACCGGCGTTCAGATCCTTGAGGCTATGCGCGAGTTCCTGATAACGGCTGTCCTGCGGCGCCGCCCCGGGGGTGTCTATCAACACCAGAGCGCGGCCCTTGAGTTCGACCAGCGCATGACCTAGTTCGCTGGCGTCACGCGCGACATGCACCGCGACCCCAATCAGCCGTCCAAATGCTTTCATCTGCTGGTGAGCGCCGAGGCGGCGGTCGTCCATCGAGACGATGCCGACTTTTTCAGCGCCGAACTTCAAGGCATAACGCGCCGCGAGTTTACTCACCGCTGTGCTCTTGCCCACACCGGTAGGCCCGAGCAACGCAATGCGGCCGGCGTGACGCATGATCGGGTCGTCGCGGGTCGCGATACGCATCACCAACAGCGCCAGCGCACGATGCCAGCCGGCGCGGTAATCGAGTTCGTCCGGCACGTTCTCGACCACCTGACGGGCCAGCGCAGGACAAATGCCAAGCTGACCGAGCACACGCATGAGCCGCGCACGGAGCGGATGGCGCGAGCCGAATTCCGACCATGCGAGTCCCGACAACTGCGATTCCAGCAGGCCCTTCAAGTTGTTCAGTTCTTCGCGCATCTGTCCGACCACGGTGGCGTCGGTCCACAACATTTCCTGCGCATCGAGCCCGACCTTGTTCGGCGGCGGCACGGCGGCGGGCAGACGGCGTGTGGTGGCAGGCTTTGCCGCTTCGGCGGCGATTTCGGTCACGCTGGCGGCAGACGCCGGCGCGACGTTGCTGGCGACGTCCGGGCGACGCTTCGGCGTCTGCTGGCCAGCCAGTCGCGCTGCTTCCTGTTCGGTCAATTCGTCGGCGGTGATCAACTCCACACCACCGTCGACTTTGCGATTGGACAGAATCAACACATCCGGGCCTTGATCCTGTTTGATCATGTCGAGGGCCGAGCGCATGTTGGCCGCGAAGTAGCGCTTGACCTTCATCGCCCGCATCCTTTCTTTATCGTTATGGGTGTCATGATTGAGTCGCAGTTCCTGTCACGTAACGCCAGTTGTTTGACGCCTTAAACCTTGTTGAGCGAGTCGCCGACCGTGGCAACGATGCGGATCTGCGTATCGCTCGGCACTTCGTTGAAGCCGAGTACATGCAAACCCTTGAGCGCCGGCCGGGCAAAACGCGCCAGGAACTCGCGCAGGCCGTCCGCCACCAGTAAAACACTGGGTTGGCCGGCTGCTTCGCGCTGCGTATGTGCATCGCGCAGAGCGAGCAGCATGCGGTTGGCGAGATTCGGTTCGAGTGACATCGCGGTGCCCTGAGTCGTTTCCAGGGATTGTTGCAATATGCGTTCCAACGAGAAGTCGAGCGTGATGACCGGCAGCTCAGGATTCGAACCGTTGATCTGCTGCACGATCAGACGACCGAGTGAGGCACGCACCTGCGCAGTCAGAAAACCGCTGTCCTGATTGCGCGGACCATATTCGGCAAGCACCTCCAGAATCGTACGGATGTCGCGTACCGGCACGTGTTCGGACAACAGGTTCTGCAGCACTTTGACCAGCACCGACAGCGGCATGAGTTTCGGAATCAAGTCCTCAACCAGACGCTGATTGGTCTTCTTAAGACCGTCGATCAACTTCTGCGCTTCTTCATGACCGAGCAACGACTGGGCGTTGTCCTGCACTATCTGACTCAAATGCGTCGCGATCACCGTGCTCGCGTCGACCACTGTGTAGCCCAGGGACTGCGCCTGTTCGCGCTGATCAGCGCCTATCCATACCGCTTCCAGATCAAACACCGGGTCGCGTGTCACCGTGCCACGCAACTGGCCATAGACCTGACCGGGATTGATTGCCATTTCTTTGTCGGCATGCACTGACGACTGGCCGATGATGGCGCCGTGTATGGTCAGGCGATATTGGTTGGGCTCAAGATCAAGGTTGTCGCGAATGTGTACTGCCGGCACCAGAAAGCCAAGTTCCTGTGACAGTTTTTTACGTACACCGCGCAGACGCCCAAGCAGTTGACCGTTCTGGTTTCTGTCGACCATCGGGATCAGGCGGTAGCCGACTTCAAGACCAATCGCGTCGGTCGGCAACACGTCATCCCACGACAGTTCGGTGTTCTCCGCTGGCGGTGGGGGCGGCGGCAGTTCTGCCTGCTCAGCCTTGCTGGCCTTGGCCTTTTCGTTGGTCCACCAGGCCGCGCCGAGAGCGACGGCACCCATGCTCAGAAACGCAAAGTTCGGCATGCCAGGAATCACGCCCATGCTGATCAACACGCCGCCCGTCACGATCAGGCTTTTCGGGTTGGCGAACAGTTGCGACATGATCTGCTCGCCCATGTCGCTCGAGGTCGAGGTGCGCGTCACCATGAAAGCGGCGGCGGTGGCGAGCAGCAGCGCCGGGATCTGCGCCACCAGACCGTCACCGATGGTCAGCAGCGTAAATACTTTGGCGGCTTCGGCGACCGGCATGTGGAACTGCAGCACGCCGATGGCAAGACCGCCCACCAGATTGATGAACAGAATGAGGATGCCGGCAATGGCATCGCCGCGCACGAATTTGCTGGCACCGTCCATCGCGCCATAAAAATCCGCCTCACCGGCCACTTCACGGCGCCGCACCCGCGCCTCGTCCTGGCCGATGATGCCGGCGTTGAGATCAGCGTCGATAGCCATCTGTTTGCCGGGCATGGCATCCAGGGTGAAACGCGCGCTCACTTCAGAAATGCGCCCCGCGCCTTTGGTCACCACCACGAAGTTGATGATGACCAGAATGGCGAACACCACAAAACCCACCGCGAAGTTGCCGCCCACCACGAAATCGCCAAAGGCCTTGATGACCTGACCGGCAGCGGCGTGGCCGGCATGACCGTGCAACAGCACCACACGAGTCGAGGCGATATTGAGGGCTAAGCGCAGCAAGGTCGCAATCAGCAGCAAGGTCGGAAACGCAGCAAAATCCAATGGCCGTTTGGCATACACACTTGCAAGCAGCACCACCAGCGCCAGCGAAATGTTGAAGGTGAACAGAATATCGAGCAGGAACGGTGGCAATGGGATGATCATCATCGCCAGCATGGCTATCAGCAGTACCGGCGCGCCGAGGCCGGCCTTGTTGATATTGCCCAGAATATTGTTCGCGGATGCAGTCGTCAGTGCGGCCATGGCGTGGTGCTCAGTACTTCATGTCGTCGGGAATGGGCAGATCTGCCGGCGGCGTCAGCGCCGCCGCGCCGGCACGGAGCTGGAACACATAGGCCAGCACGCGCGCCACGGCCACATACAGGCCAGCCGGGATCTCGCGATTGATTTTGGTGGTGTGATAAATGGCACGCGCCAACGGCGGTGCGGACATCACCGTCACACCGTGTGCAGCGGCTGTGTCACGAATATGTTTGGCCACCAGTTCGACACCCTTGGCCACCACCACCGGCGCACGCATGGTGTCGGGTTTGAACTTCAAGGCCACCGCGTAGTGTTGCGGGTTGGTGATGACAACGTCAGCCTTGGGCACTTCTTCCATCATGCGGCGACGCGCCACTTCCTGCTGCATCGCGCGAAGACGACCTTTCACCTCCGGCGAACCATCAGTCTCTTTTGACTCGTCGCGGATCTCCTGACGCGACATACGCAACTGCTTGCCGTGTTCCCACAATTGCAACGGCACGTCGATAAATGCGATCACCAGGGTCGCGACGCAGCAGATCAGGAAAATGCTGTAGATGACATCGGCGCTGGTGGCGAGACTGTCGGCCAGATTGCCCTGACTCAAACCCAGCAACAGCGGCAGTTTGGCGCGCACCGCGAAAATCGCGAATGCCAGAATCAAGCCGAATTTGCCGACTGCCTTCAGCATTTCCATCATGCCGTGGGTGCCAAACACACGCTTGATCCCAGCCAGCGGGTCAAGCCGCGAGAATTTCGGCGCCATCGCATCCAGCGAAAAATTCCAGCCGCCCAAGGCCAGCGGTCCAAGCAACGCGACCAGGCCACCGACGATGAGTATCGGCGCTATCGAAATCAAACCGGTCACGAACAGATCAATGAGTCGGGTCGGGAGCAGATTGCTGGCGAAAATCTCGGCGTGGGTGAGGCGCAGACTGCCCTTCATGACATCGGCCAGGCTGTGCATGAGATCCGGCCCGCCCATGCGCAGGGCGATGGCGCCGCCGAACAATACAAATACCGTAGTCAGTTCGCGCGAACGCGCAATCTGGCCTTTTTCGCGCGCCTCGGTCTGGCGCTTCTCGGTGGCCTGTTCTGTTCTGTCTTCGGCGTCGTTCTGCTCCGCCATGCTCAGCGCGCCTCGAGTGCGAGACGCGTCAGCGTGAACGCCGAGTCAAACAAGGCCACGCAGGTAGTGCGCAGATCGTCGAGTGTCAGACTGACTATCATGATGCCGGCCAGAATCGTGACCGGAAATCCAATCGTGATGATATTGAGCTGCGGCGCAGCGCGGCTCATGACACCAAAAGCGAGATTGATGGCGAGCAGCGCTATAACAACCGGCAGTGACAGCAGGAGAGCGCTGGCGAACAAGGTCGCGCTCCATTCCACGATAAGGTCAGCCCCGGCACTGGTCAGACCCAGCGGCCCGACCGGCAGCAAGGTGAAGCTGTCGCCCAACAATTTGATCAGCACCAGATGGGCATCACTGACGAAAAAAATCAGGGTTGCGAGTATCACGTACAGATGAGCCAGAACCGGCACCTGTGAGCCGCTGGTCGGATCCACCATCGCAGCGAAGCC
>CAMCBY010000318.1 GCA_945873015.1 Klebsiella pneumoniae | reverse complement strand
GGTGCCGCGCTGCATCTGATGGAAGCGCGTGGTGCGGCCTGCCAGGAATGATTTGCACACCGCCGGCGAATTGCCGAACAGCAGAGGCACCATCCAGCCGAAGCGTTTGAAGTTACGAATCAGCGCGAAGTATTGGTCGTTGATGAAGTCCTGCAACTGGCCGCGGTCCTGCTCGTCGCTCTGGAAGGCGGGCCAGAATTCGCCGGGCAGGGAATAGTTGAAGTGCACGCCGGCGATGGCCTGCATGCGCCGCCCGTAACGGTAGTCGAGTCCGACCCGATACAGATGTTTGAGCCGGCCGATGTTCGAACTGCCGTAATCGGCGAGTGGTATGGCGCTGTCATCGGCCACCGCGCAGGGCATGCTGGCAGCCCACAACACTTCGTTATCGGGCAGATGTTGATAAGCGAAGCGGTGCACGTCATCGAGAAACCGCACCGTGTCGCGGACGTCGGTAAAGGCCGGCGTGATGAATTCCGCGAGGGCCTCGGAATAATCGGTGGTGATACACGGATGCGTGAGCGCTGCGCCCCAGGCATGGGGATGAGGCGTCAGCGAGATTGCGCCGTTGGCGGCAATGCGCAGGCTTTCCTTTTCCAGCCCCTTGCGACCTCCGCCTAGCAATCGCGCGGTGCCGGATGCGAGCATGCGCTCCAAGCGTTGTTCTAATTGTGGTCGCATAGATTCGTAGCTCGAAGCGCGCGCCTGGGCAAGCCCGCGTGGTTTATCGAGGCCGCAGTATAGCAGCGCCGCCCCGTTGTGAAGCCGCGCCGGAAACCCTCAGGCGGCCGGCTCAAGTCCATTTTGTGCCATCGCCACCGCACGGAAGATCGCACGGCCCTTGTTCATGGTCTCTTCCCATTCGAGCTGCGGCACCGAATCGGCCACTACACCGCAGCCGGCTTCGATATATAACCGGCCTTGTTTCATGACTGCGGTGCGAATCGCAATCGCAGTGTCCATATTGCCGTTCCAGGACAGATAACCGACCGCGCCGCCGTACACGCCGCGTTTGACCGGTTCGAGCTCGTCGATGATTTCCATGGCGCGTATTTTCGGTGCGCCGGACAAGGTGCCGACCGGCAAGGTGGCGCGCAGTACATCCATCGCACTCTTGTCGGCGCGCAACTTGCCTTCGACACTGGATGATATGTGCATGACGTGGGAATAGCGCTCTATGACCATCTTGTCGGTGACCTTGACGCTGCCGGTCTCGGCCACGCGGCCGATGTCGTTGCGCCCGAGGTCGATAAGCATCAGATGCTCCGCGAGCTCCTTGGGGTCTGACAGCAGTTCTTTTTCCAGTGCCTGATCTTCCTCCTCGTTGCGACCGCGGCGACGCGTACCGGCCAGCGGCCGGGTGGTCACCACACCATTTTCGAGGCGCACCAGGATTTCAGGACTCGAGCCTATGACCTGGAAATCGCCCAGATCGAGAAAGAACAGATACGGCGAGGGATTCAAGTGCCGCAGCGCGCGATAAACATTGAGCGGTGGCAGGTCGAGTTCCACCGACATGCGCTGCGCCAGTACCACTTGCATCACATCGCCATCGACGATGTATTGTTTGATGCGTTCGACGGCCTGTTTGAAGGCCTCAGTGCCGAATTCGGATTGGAAATCGACCTCGTTCAAAGTCGCGCCGGTGGAATGCAGCGCAAAGGCCGGTGCCGGTGACTGCAGCCGCGCGGCCAGCGCGCCGAGCTCGCGCTGCGCATCGACGAGCAGCGATTCGTCGCGGGTGTCGATGTATTTGACCAACAGCAACTCGCCGCGCAGGTTGTCGAAAATGACGAATTTATCGACCTGCATGAGATAGATGTCAGGCGTGCCGATCGGGTCGGGAGGCGCCGAGGCGCGCAGGCGCGGTTCGACGTAGCGCACCGTGTCATAGCCGAAATAACCGACCAGACCGCCACAGAAGCGCGGCAGTTCTTCAAGCGCTGGCGCGTGGAAACGCGCCTGGTAGTCGGCGATGAAGGTCAACGGGTCATCGCTGTTGAATTGTTCCACCGGCACGCCGTTGTCGCACACCGAGACCTCGTTGCCGCGCACTACGATGGTCCTGACCGCAGGCAGACCGATAATCGAATAACGCCCCCACTTCTCACCGCCCTCGACCGATTCGAGCAGAAAGGAATGGCGCCCCAGGGCGAGCTTGGCGTAGGCGCTGAGCGGCGTATCGAGGTCGGCCAGTACGCGCCGTGTGACCGGAATACGGTTGTAACCGGACGCACGCAGTTCTTTGAATCTTTCGGGTGTCACGGGCTGCGGTCTCTGCTGTAAGCGGGCTTCGGCGTGGTGGCGGATTAACTGCCACTCGGCGCGGGGCAGGAAGGGTAATTCATTCGCTCTACCCCAACAAGGCAAGCCCTCAGTGACCGTAGTCGAGCAATTCCCAGCGCTGTTGGCCGCTTTTGAGAAAGCTGCTCGTGGAGCGCTCCACGCGTTCCAGTCTGATCAGACCGACGCCCGCTGCATACCACTCACTTACTTCGACCGAAACAGTCGCCGAGCCATTGCCTCTGTCGGTCGGCACGCTGGCCAGGCCCCGGCCTTCGATAAGGAGGCAATGTTCGAAGCGGCCGGCCGGTACCTCGACTGCGGTGTCCAAACTCACCACCTGTTTGTGCAGTTCTACCGGCAGGCGACGGGCAATGATGCGGTCGCGCGGTTCGAAGGTCCGGCTTTCGGCCAAGGCCAGCGTAGAGGTGACTTTCCACGTGGTGCCGACGCTGAGGGGGTCGGGCAGCAGCACATGGGGTTCGCGCTCAGCCTGCGGGCCGCGCATGCCAGGCCGCAGCCGCGCAATGCGTTCGACTCCGGCGCCTCGATAACGGAGGAAATCGGCCGAGCTGGTCTGTGCGGTCTGCAGATACGTGTCGTTATCCATGCCCGCCGCGAGGCCGGCGTTGTGCATGAGATACCGATTGTGGTGGCGCTCATCAAGGATCGCGTCGTGCACCGCATAGTGCCACCAGTGCGACGCTTCCAGCGGGTAAAAATGCGTGCCGGCCGGTTTGCAGCCCGCCAGTACCAGCAGCACGGTCACCACGCCAGCGGCGCGGCGACGGGTGCCGAAAGTCACACTGTTCAACAAGTAATAGACCTGCCAGGGGGGCCAGCCTATAGCTTGTCGGATGCGGTAACTCCTGGCCAGGGTCCCGTCTGCGCGGGCGCCTGTCCATGCAATGAGAGTAGCGATAGCGTTTTTATTTGTCGTCCCGCGCTGTGTGGCTCAGGAACTCAAGGATTGGTCATTGGTATAAAAGATGCCGGTCAACTCCTGCTTCTCGGTCAGGGCGAGACGCAGCAATACGCGCGCGCCGATGGCGCGGGCGCGGCTGAATACTTCATCGGCGGTTTCAAACGGAATGTATTCGCCGTTGAGATCGCGATACCCGTGGAATCGCGCGGACTGGTTCAGCTTCTTAATCGCATTCATGGTCGGCTCCGTGGCTCGAATGTCTTCAGCGGTCTCCAAAGCAACAAGCGTTCCAGAG
The DNA here is from genome assembly GCA_945873015.1 of Klebsiella pneumoniae. Taxonomy (GTDB): domain Bacteria; phylum Pseudomonadota; class Gammaproteobacteria; genus JADJYF01. Next base: position 1,601 of record CAMCBY010000318.1, on the reverse strand, counting down.
GCCGTTGGTGCGATTCGGGGCGGTCAGGAGTGAGAACCGGTAGCTGTTTCCGATGACGTTGTGTGACGGGATTGGCACCCGTGCCCAAGTGCATGCGTGGACTCGCGAGGCTGCTTGTCTCTTGCAGGCGACGCTGTCGTCAGGCGCGGCGCGCGTTAACTTTCTGAAAGGCAAAAAAAAGCCATTCCTGCGGCGCACATTTGCGCGCGGCGCGCGCCACTGTCGGCCGTCCCCTCACGGCGACAACGCGCACCGCTCAATGCTGTTTCTTGAGTGCCTTCATGGCCCGTTCGAGGCCGTCGATGGTCAGCGGGAACATGCGGTCCGAGAGCAGTTCTTTGACCATGCCAATTGACGGGATGTGGCCCCAATATTCTTCCGCTTGAGGGTTGAGCCATACCGCGTAGGGAAACACCGCCAACAGGCGCGCGATCCAGGTCGCACCCGCTTCTTCGTTCCAGTGTTCGACGCTGCCACCGACCGCCATGATTTCATAGGGGCTCATGGTGCCGTCGCCGACAAACACTATCTTGTGATCAGCGCCGTAGGTATGCATGACTTTCTGGGTCGGCACACGCACGTTGGCGCGCATGCTGTTGTCACGCCACACCGTTTCGTAAACAAAATTATGGAAGTAGTAGTGTTCGAGATGTTTGAACTCGCTGCGTGCGGCCGAGAACAACTCCTCGCACACCCGCACATAAGGGTCCATCGAGCCACCGACGTCGAGGAACAACAGAATTTTGGTGGCGTTGTGCCGTTCCGGCACCATCTTGATGTCGAGCAGGCCGGCATTACGCGCGGTCGAGCGAATGGTGTCCGGCAGATCGAGTTCGTCCGCAGCCCCTTCACGCGCGAAGCGGCGTAACTTGCGCAGCGCGAGTTTGATGTTGCGCGTGCCGAGTTCAACGCTGTCGTCGAGATTCTTGAAATCGCGTCGTTCCCACACCTTGGTGGCGCGGCCCTGACGTCCTTCTTCCTGACCGATGCGTACACCTTCAGGATTGTAGCCGTGGGCACCAAACGGCGAGGTGCCGCCGGTACCGATCATTTTGTTGCCGCCGTGGTGGGCTTTCTTCTGCTCTTCGAGCCGCTGGCGCAGGGTCTCCATGAGCTTTTCCCAGCCGCCCAGCGCCTCGATCTGCGCTTTCTCTTCGTCGGTGAGATTGAGTTCCTTCTGCTTGCGCAGCCACTCCATCGGGATTTCGCCGAGCAAGTGATCGAACAAGGTCTCCTGACCACGGAAGTGCTCTCCGAACACCTGATCGAAACGATCGAAGAAACGCTCGTCTTTGACCAGCGCCGCACGTGACAGGTAATAAAAATCGTTGATGCTGAACCCGCACACGCGCGCTTCGAGCGCGCCCATCAAGGTCAGATACTCGGTGATCGACACCGGTATCTGCACTTTACGCAGTTTGTAAAAGAGTTCAGTTAGCACCAGTGCGCCTCGACATGAACACCAGACGCTCGAACAGATGCATGTCCTGTTCGTTCTTGAGCATCGCGCCGTAGAGTTTCGGAATAGCGCGACGGGTATCCTTCTCGCGCAGCGCTTCGGGCGGAATATCTTCGGCCACCAGCAGTTTGATCCAGTCCAG
>CAMCBY010000317.1 GCA_945873015.1 Klebsiella pneumoniae | reverse complement strand
AGTCTCGTGATATCGCGTTGCGCTACATCGCGTGTGCCCTGTCAGTTGAGTTCTTCGAGATTATTCAGCACGGCACAGCCTTCGACGCAGTGCGGTATGTGCGCAACCTCAAGGCCTTGCCGGCACTGCCCTACGACGAAAACGAAATTTGATCTGCCACAAAAGCGCGTGTCGGCGTGCTTGACGCTGAGCGCGGTGGCGGCGATAAATGCAGCAGGCGCAGCCTCTGGCGCGCCGGCTAATGAACAGGGGGAGACATGATCAGCAAAGGCATCAAACAATTGTGCGCCGAGGCCGAGCGCGACATCGAAACCATGACGGTCGCCGAGGTCATGGCGGTGATGAACGACCCGAACGTGCAGTTGGTCGACATTCGCGACATTCGTGAACTGTGGCGCGATGGTTCGATTCCCGGCGCGACCCACGCGCCGCGCGGCATGCTCGAATTCTGGGTCGACCCCGACAGCCCTTATTACCGCGAAGAATTCGGCTCAGGCAAAAAATTCATTTTCTTCTGCGCCGGTGGCCTGCGCTCGGCGCTCGCGACCCAGTCGGTGCATGGCATGGGCCTCGCGCCGGTTGCACATATGGCCGGTGGTTTCGGTGCCTGGGTGAAAGCCGGTGGGCCGGTGGAAGCCAAAGAAGCAAAACTGCCGAAAGCCAAATCCTGACGCCACGCACACTCCAGGGAGCTGCCCATGATCAACAAAGGCATTAAACAATTGTGCGCCGATGCCGAGCGCGAAATTGAAACAATGACGGTCGCCGAAGTCATGGCGGTCAAGGACGACCCCAACGTACAACTGGTCGATATCCGCGACATCCGTGAACTGTGGCGCGATGGCACCATCCCCGGTGCCAGTCATGCGCCGCGCGACATGCTGGAGTTCTGGGTCGATCCGGATAGCCCGTATTACCGCGAAGAATTCGGCGCCGGCAAAAAATTCATTTTTTACTGTGCCGGTGGCATGCGTTCAGCGCTCGCGACGCTGGCCGTGCAGCGTATGGGCCTCGCGCCGGTTGCGCATATGGCCGGCGGCTTCGGTGCGTGGGTGAAGGCCGGCGGCGCAGTCGAGCCGCGCGAAGCCAAGTTGCCGGGGTCTAAGTCTTAGGCCGCGTCGCAGTGGCAGACAAGCCTGTGTTGCAAATGTGCGAATGAATTCGCACCTACAGGGGGCGATCCGCGTGTTGTTTTTGTAGGTGCGAATTCATTCGCACATTCACCTCGACCGCACGCTCACTCAATCGCAAATCATCTGCCCGCACGACGCCAACAACAACTCAGCTCCACTGCCCGCCCCGCGCCGGATTAAATTTCCCACGCCGCGGCGGCGCGTTGGCGGGCCGGCCGCCGCTCCCGCGTTTGGGCACTTTGATACTGGCGGCAGGCACCAGATGCTGCTCGCCGTCGCCGATCAGGTCGCGGCGGTTCATCTTGATTAAAGCGTCACGCAAGACTTCGAAATTCGCTTCGTCGTGGTACCGCAGGAAGGCTTTGTGCAGCTTGCGTTGCGCAATCGTGCGGGCACTGAATACCTTGCTGCTCTTGTAACTGACCTTGTGCAGCGGATTGCGTCCGGAGTGATACATGGCGGTCGCCAGCGCCATCGGCGAGGGATAGAAGGTCTGCACCTGATCAAGGCGGAAACGATGGCGTTTGAGCCATAACGCGAGCTTGAGCATGTCGTCGTCTTCGCAGCCAGGATGGGCGGCGATGAAATAAGGAATGAGGTATTGCTGTTTGCCGGCGTCCTTGGAGAAACGCTCGAACATTTTCTTGAACGCGTGATAAGTGCCCATACCGGGTTTCATCATGTGTTTGAGCGTGGCGTCCTCACTGTGTTCGGGCGCTATCTTGAGATAGCCGCCGACATGGTGGGTGACCAGTTCGCGCACATATTCTTCGTCGCGCACCGCGAGGTCGTAACGCAGCCCCGAGGCGATCAGAATTCGTTTTACACCGGGCAGTTTGCGCGCTTTGCGATACAGCGCTGTGGTCGCGCTGTGGTCGGTGTTGAGATGTTCGCAGATCGAAGGATAGACGCACGACAGGCGCCGGCAACTGGCCTGGATGTTGTCGTCCTTGCAGTTCAACCGATACATGTTGGCGGTCGGGCCGCCGAGGTCGGAAATCACGCCGGTATAACCCGGCACTTTGCGGCCGATGTCCTCGATCTCTTTCAAGATCGATTCCTCTGAACGACTCTGGATCACGCGCCCTTCGTGTTCGGTAATCGAACAGAACGTGCAGCCACCAAAACAGCCGCGCATGATGTTGACCGAGGTCTTGATCATGTCATAGGCCGGGATCTGGGCGTCGCCATAACTCGGGTGCGGGCGGCGCTGATAGGGCAGGTCGAACACGCCGTCCATTTCAGCGGTGGTCAAGGGTATCGGCGGCGGATTGACCCACACTTCACGGGTGCCGTGTTTCTGAATCAGCGCGCGCGCGTTGTGCGGGTTGGCTTCCTGATGCAGCACGCGCGAGGCGTGGGCATAAAGCGCCGGGTCTTTCGCGACCTTTTCAAACGAGGGCAGCCGAATGTAAGTGGTTTCGCGCTCGCCGCGCGCCTGACGCGCGAGCGGCATGGGAATGATACGTATCGGTTTGGCGACGGCTTGTGCATCGTCGCCGTTGCCGTCGGTCGCGCAGGCGGTGCCTTCCTCCACAGAGGGGTTCGGCAGTTTATCTATCTGCTTCGGCCAGTCGACGCGCGTCGAATCGAGTTCAGTCCAGCCCGCCGGCGGCGCACGTCGCAGCACCGCGGTGCCGCGAATATCGAGCATGTCGGCAAGTGACCAGCCCTGCGCGATGCGATGGGCGACTTCCACTATCGCGCGCTCGGCATTGCCATACAGGAGAATGTCGGCGCAGGCGTCCACCAGCACGGAGCGACGCACATGATCGCTCCAGTAATCGTATTGCGCGATGCGCCGCAGGCTCGCTTCGATGCCGCCAATCACTATCGGCGCTTCGCTGTACGCTTCGCGACAGCGCTGGCTGTAGACGATTACTGCGCGCTCCGGGCGTTTGCCCGCCGCTGCGCCGGGTGTATAGGCATCATCGCTACGCAGCCTGAGATCGGCGGTGTAACGATTGATCATCGAATCCATGTTGCCGGCGGTGATGCCGAAGAACAGATTGGGTTTGCCCAGCGCCTTGAACGGCTCGGCGCTCTTCCAGTCGGGCTGCGCGATGATGCCGACCCGATAACCCTGCGCTTCGAGAAAGCGTCCCATCACCGCCATGCCGAAACTCGGATGATCGACATACGCGTCGCCGGTCACGAGGATGATGTCGCAACTGTCCCAGCCGAGGGTCTCCATTTCGGCACGCGACATCGGCAGAAAAGGCGCCGGCCCGTAGCATTCAGCCCAGTAGCGGGGGTAACCGAAGAGTTCGGGCGCGGTGATGGGCATGGGATGAGCGAGGTGGCGGCTGGTCGGGCGCGTATTTAAACACAAAGCGCCGCGCCGGGCCGCTGCCGGACCGCGCTAGAACGAGGCTGCCGTGGGGCCGCGCATCGCCCCGAGCATCTTGAACAGGGCGCGGCCAGCGCGCGGCGTGCTGCCGGCGGCCCGTTCGGCTTTGGCGTTGCGGACCAGTTGCAGCAATTGTTGACGATCGACCTCGGGATAATGGCTGAACAACTGCTCGAGCAGGGCCGCATCACCCGCAATCAGGCGCTCGCGCCAGTTTTCGAGCTCATGCATGGCATCGACCTGTTCGCGACGCGGTTGTTTGAAGGCGGCGACCGCCGCCGCCACACCCGCATGGTCCTCCTGCGTCAGCAGCCCGCGCGCATAACGCAACTGGCGCTTCAAAGCGCCGCGTTTCAGGCCGCGCGCGGTATGCAGCGCGGCGAGCAGGTTGTCGGACAGGCCGAGGCTGTTCAACTGTTTGTCCGGCAGCGCCACCAGTTCCTCGGTGAGCGGGTCGAGCGCCAGCAACTCGCGCTTGACCTGCGATTTGCTCTTGTCCTCGGGGGTGCCGTCTTCGAGGCCACCCTCGAGCTCGTCATCTTCGTCGTCGTACCAGGAGGGACGGGCCATGCATGCTTCCTCGCGAAGCGTCGGGTCGGGGGAGGGTTGGCATTGTAGCCCGTTGCCGGCAGAACGCGGGCGAGTGTTGGGAGTGGGGTACACTGGCGCCGCCCATGCGTGCCGATCTTCATACCCATACCACCGCCTCCGACGGCAAACTGAGTCCTGCAGCGCTGCTGGAAAAGGCGCGCGCAGCCGGGGTCGAGATGCTGGCCATCACCGACCACGACAGTGTCGCCGCTTATGCCGAGCTGCCGGTGGTCGCTGACCTGCGCATCGTGCCGGGGGTCGAGGTCTCGCCCCTGTGGCAGCGCGTCGGCATTCATGTGGTGGGTTTGAACGTCGACCTTGCGAGTGCCGCGCTGGCCGAGGCCATCGACTATCAGCACCACGCGCGCGACGAGCGCGCCGCGCGCATCGCCGACAAACTTGCCAAGCGTGGGATCCCCGAGCCCTTGGCGGGCGCTGCGCGTTTCGCCGGTAACGGCAGCATTGGCCGCCCGCATTTTGCTGAGTATCTGGTCAGCATCGGCGCGGTGCCGACTATTGAATTTGCCTTTCGCAAATATCTCGACGCTTCGCGGGCCGGCAATCTCATCGAGACCTGGGCCAGTTTGCCGGCCATCGTCGGCTGGATACGCGCCGCCGGCGGCACAGCGGTTATCGCCCATCCGGGCAAATACAAACTCACCCGCTCGCGCCTCGAACAACTGACCAGCGACTTCGTCGCGGCCGGTGGCCAGGCCATCGAAGTGGTGTCGGGCCTGCAGAAACCCGAGCTCACGTGCGATCTGGCGAAGCTGGCCGCACGCCACGGACTGGCGGCCTCCATCGGTTCAGATTTTCATCAGAATGGTCAGGTGTGGGCGCAGCTCGGCGTCGTGCCGCCATTGCCGCCGAGCGCGACGCCGGTGTGGCAATTGTGGGGTTTGTGAGCTGATTCACGCGCCGTCGCGCGCCAGCGCGGCGATGAGATTGTTTCTCTGCGACGAGATGCGGAACATCAACCGCAACTGATTTCCGTCAAAACTCGAAATCACCAAGGCACTTACGCTGGCGATACTGCCATGGCGCAAAGCGCTCGTGGG
>CAMCBY010000316.1 GCA_945873015.1 Klebsiella pneumoniae | reverse complement strand
GCCATCGTAATCGGGGTAGCCCTGCGACAGATTGATGGCCTTATGGTCGGCCGCCATCTGCGACATGATGGTGAAAATCGTGGTGCCGACATCCGGCAGTTTGCTTTCGAGACGCGGCGTGGTGCTCATGACGGACTACGACTGATTGTTGGACAATGTCCCGCGCGGAGAGAGGCGGGGCCAGCGAGTTTCACCGGCGCGGCGACTTTGATCAACTGCGGACTGACGGTGGAGTAAAGGCATGAGCGCACACAACACCCTGCCGGCGATATTGCGCAAAGACGGCGCGCGTCTGCTCGAACGTTTCTGCGAGGCCAGCCCGGGTTGCAGGGCGCAGTCCGATTCCGCGCTGGCCGCACAACTGGCGGCGGTTTTCGCCAAGAGCCCGTTTGTCGCTGAGTTTGCTATCCGCTGGCCTGCGCAGTTTGTGGCGATGATCGAGCACCCTGACCTTGGCTTGGCGCGCGACCGCGCCACCTACGACGCGCTGCTCGAGCGCGCCCTCACACCCTGCAACGATGTCGCAGCGGCCAAAACTGCCCTGCGTGTTGTGCGCCGCGCCGAAATGGTCCGCATTGCGTGGCGCGATCTCGAACTCGGCGTGTCGGTTGATACCGTCATGGCGGAACTGAGTGCCTTTGCCGACGCGGTGGTGAGTCACGCCGTGGCGTGGCTGCAACGCTTTCTCGAGCCGCGTTTTGGCCGCGCCTATGGCGAGGATGGCACGGCCTTGAGTCTGCTCGTGCTCGGCATGGGCAAACTCGGTGGCGGCGAACTCAATTTCTCATCGGACATCGATCTGTTGTTCATCTTCGAGCACGACGGTGAGACCCGCGGCGGTCGCAAGGACATTGAACACCAGGATTATTTCGATCGGGTCGGGCGCGAGTTCATCGGCCTCTTGAACGAAAAAACCGCCGATGGTTTTGTATTCCGCGTCGATATGCGCCTGCGCCCATTCGGCGACAGCGGGCCCTTGAGCAGCAGCCTGGCAGCCATCGAGCACTATTACGCCCTGCATGGGCGTGACTGGGAACGTTATGCCTTGATCAAGGCGCGTGCGCTGTGTGGCGACGAGCGCTGTCGTATCGCGCTGGAGTCACTGATCCGGCCGTTCGTATTCCGGCGCTATCTCGATTTTGGTGCGCTCGATGCGCTGCGCGAGATGAAGGCCTTAATCGACCGCGAGACCAGCAGCGCGGCCTTGAACGACAATGTCAAACGCGGTCGCGGCGGCATACGCGAAATCGAATTCACCGCTCAGTTGTTTCAACTCACGCGCGGTGGACGTGAGGCACGCCTGCGCAGTCGCGCGCTGATGCCGACCTTGGCCGCCTGCGCAGAATTGGGCTTGCTCGAAGTGCACGAGGTAGCCACCTTAAAAGCCAGCTATCGATTCCTGCGCATGGCGGAGCATCGTTTGCAGCAGGTGCGTGACGAACAGACCCACAGCCTGCCGCATGATGACAGGGAGCGCGCGCGCGTGGCGTTCGCCGCCGGCTTTACTGACTGGCAGGCGTTTGAGACCGAGCTTGGTGTTCATCGTCAGGCCACCCGTGCGCTGTTCGCAGCGCTGTTGAAACCCGCAGGTGCGCCTGACGAAAACTGCGCTGCGGCGCCCAGCACCTGGCAGTCGCTGTGGCTGCAGGCGGCCGAAGACAATCTCGCCGCGGGCCTCGCTGCGCACGGCCGCGAGCATCCCGCAGCGCTCGCCGACATCGTGCTCATCCTTAAATCGGAACGTTTTCAATCGCGCTTGAGTCAACACAGTCGCGCGCGTCTCGATCGCATCATGCCGGCATTGCTGCAGTTGATCTGTCAACGCGCCATCAGTGACGAGACCGTGCAACGGGTCGCGGCACTGTTACGTGCAGTGGCGGGGCGCAGTGTCTATCTGGCCTTCCTTGCCGACAATCCCGATGCGCTGACGAGACTCATCGAGTTGTTCGCCGCCAGCGCATGGATTGCCCAGCAGATCACCCGCCATCCGCTGTTGCTCGATGAACTGCTCGACGCACGCACGCTTTACGCACCACCCGATCGGGCGCGTCTGCATGGGCTGCTCGCCGAGCAACTCGGCGAGGCCGAAGATCTGGAAGTGGCGATGGAAACCCTGCGCAGTTTCAAAAACAGCCAGGTACTGCGGGTCGCGGCCAGCGACATTACCGGTCAGTTCCCGATTGCCGAGGTCAGCAACCAGTTGACCTATATCGCGGAAGCCTGCGTAGCGGCGGCTTTGAAACTGGCGTGGAGTGATCTGGTCGCGCGGTATGGCGCGCCGGGCTATAGCCGCGCCGGCAGCCGTCGTGCTGCCGGCGTCACCGTTATCGCCTACGGCAAGCTCGGCGGATGGGAACTCGGGTACGGCTCGGATCTCGATGTCGTTTTCCTGCATGACAGCAGCGGCGACGATCAACGCACCGACGGCGCACGGGTGGTGGAGAACAATGTGTTCTTCAGCCGCCTGGTGCAGCGCTTCATTCATATCCTCAGCACCGTCACGCCATCCGGCGCCACCTACGAAATCGATACACGTTTGCGACCGAGCGGCGCGGCTGGCCAGCTCGTCACCAACTGCGAGGCGTTTGCCGAATATCAACAACGCGAAGCCTGGGTGTGGGAGCACCAGGCTTTGGTGCGGGCACGACCGATAGCCGGTGACGCGGCGCTCGCGACGCGCTTCAGCGCGATTCGTGCGGAGGTGCTGACGCGCCGTCGCGATCCGGCCACCTTGCAACATGACATCGCCGAAATGCGCGAACGTATGGTGAAGGAACAGGACCGCGGCAATGCCGCCAGCTTCGATTTGAAGCACGGGCTCGGAGGTATTACTGACATTGAATTTATGGTGCAATACGCCGTCCTTCGGTGGGCAGGCGAGCATTCGCCACTACTCGCCTGGACCGACAACCTGCGACTCCTCGAGACTATCGCTGACCTTGGTTTGCTGCCGGCCCCGCTGTGCCGCGGCCTGCACGATGCCTATTTCGCCTATCGTGCCGAGCTGCATCGCTGCGCCCTGCAGCAAATTGACGGGCTGGTCGATGCCAAGCTGTTTCAAGCGCAGCGTCAGGAAGTCCGGGAGATCTGGAATACCGTCTTAAGCCGATAACCGCACGCAGGAGAGATTTCATGAGTTACGCCGATCGCGATGGAGTGATCTGGATGGATGGGACGCTGGTCCCGTGGCGCGACGCCAATGTCCATGTCTTGACCCACTCACTGCATTACGGTGTCGGCGCTTTCGAAGGCATCCGCGCCTACAAGACCGCGCGCGGCACGGCGATTTTCCGCCTCGACGACCATGTGAAGCGCTTCTTCGATACCTGCCACATCCTCGAGATGAAGATGCCCTTCACCCACGAGCAGATTGTCGAAGCCTGCATCGCCAGCGTGCGCGACAACAAGCTCGAGACCGCCTACATCCGTCCGCTCGCGTTCTACGGCTCGGAAGGCATGGGTCTGCATGCACAGAATCTTTCCACCCATGTGGCCGTCGCCGCGTGGTTCTGGGGTGCCTATCTCGGCGCCGACGCGCTGACCAAGGGCATTCGTATCAAGACCTCGTCCTACACTCGCCATCTGGTCAACAGCGTGATGTCCCACGCCAAGGCCTGTGGCAATTACATCAATTCCATTCTCGCCCTGCAGGAAGCGGCGCGTGACGGCTACGACGAAGCTTTGCTGCTCGATGCCGATGGTATGGTGGCGGAAGGCAGTGGTGAGAATATTTTTATCGTGCGCCGCGGCAAACTCTTTACACCGTCGCTGACCTCCGTGCTGGAAGGCATCACGCGCGATACCGTCATGCAGATCGCGCGCGAAGAAGGTATCGAAGTGGAAGAAAAGCGTATCACCCGTGACGAGGTCTATATCGCCGACGAATGTTTTTTTACCGGCACCGCCGCTGAAGTGACACCGATACGCGAACTCGACAACCGCCAGATTGGCAAGGGTTCGATTGGGCCGATCACGCACAAGCTGCAGAGTATCTATCTCGATCTGGTCGAAGGCCGGCGCAAGTGCCCGCCGGAGTGGCTGACGCTGGTCAACTGAAGCGCGCCAGACGCGCGGGACCAGGCATGACCCGCGCACTGGTGGTATGGCAGTGGACCGACGGCAAACGCGGTCACGAACGCCAGTGTGAGGGTCTATGTCAGGCCCTTGCCGAACGACACCCTCTCGACCTGCATCGCCTGCCGGTGCCCGGCTCACCGCTCAAACGAGTATTCGATTTCCTGCTTGCCGCGCTGCCCGCCGGGCGCGGTCTGCCAGATCCCGACCTCATCCTCGGCGCCGGGCGCGCCTGTGCATGGCCCTTGCTCGCAACCCGCCGTGCGCGCGGCGGGCGGGCGGTCTATATCATGCGCCCGCAACTGCCGACCGCGTGGTTTGACTTATGTATTGTGCCGCGCCATGACGGTGTCGCGTCGTCGGCGCATGTCGAAATCAGCGAAGGGCCCTTGAATCCGATGCGGCCGGCAGTACAACGCGAAACCGGGCTCGGTGTGATGCTGCTCGGCGGTCCGTCGGCCCATCACGGCTGGGATACCACCGCGCTGCTCGCGCAGATTCAAACGCTGCGGGCAAGCCGCCCCACTCTCCGCTGGTGGGCGACGGATTCACGCCGTTCACCCCCGGAGCTTGGTGCTGCACTCGCCGCCATGCCCGGTGTGGAGTTTTTCTCCCATCGCGAAACCACACCTGATTGGTTGCCGGCTTTGCTCGCGCGTGCGGCCGAGGTTTGGGTGAGTGCCGACAGCGTGTCGATGATTTACGAAGCCTTGAGTGCCGGCGCGCAAGTGGGGGTGCTGGAAGTGCCTGTATGGCGTGTCGATCGCATCACAGCCATCGCCGCTGATCTGCGCGCGCGTGGTTTGGTGATGGCCTTGAGTGACGCGATGCCGGCGCAGCCCGTCACGCTACGTGAAGCGGAACGGATTGCCGAGCTGATACTTGCGCGCTGGTTCAGTGACGGGTGTGCCGCATGAGTCGCGCGCTGACGGTTGTGCAGTTGCTGCCGCAGTTGGATGTCGGCGGTGTCGAGCGCGGCACCATTCAGATTGCACAAGCGCTGGTGACCGCCGGCCACCGCGCGATTGTGGTCAGCGCCGGCGGCCGCCTAGTGCCGGAGTTGCGGGCCTGCGG
>CAMCBY010000315.1 GCA_945873015.1 Klebsiella pneumoniae | reverse complement strand
CAGCAAGGCATTGCCGATGACGTCGGTGAGTCGATCGAATTGGCGAAAACTGACGTCACGACTGCCTTCGGTCAGGCAGGTGGCATCGCCGTAATAGAGCGCCGCGCGGCGAATGAGTGAGCCGATTTGCATGGGGATTCCAGAACTGGTGAGGTCGCATGACCGGGGCGCGGATCATGGCATCGTGGGCGCGGCCCTGCCAAGCGCCAAGCCGCCCTCAGCCGCCGCGCAGAACCTCGCGCATGCGCGCGCGGTCCAGTTCCCCTTCCCAACGCGCTACGACCACCGTCGCCACACCATTACCGATAAAATTGGTCAGGGCGCGCGCCTCGGACATGAACCTGTCGATACCGAGAATGAGCGCGAGACCGGCGACCGGAATACTCGGCACCACCGCCAGTGTGGCGGCGAGAGTGATAAAACCCGCACCGGTCACGCCTGATGCTCCCTTGGAGGTCAACATCGCGACGCCGAGCAAGGTCAGTTCTTCGCGCAAACTCAAATCGATATCCAGGGCCTGCGCGACGAACAGCGCGGCCATGGTCAGGTAAATATTGGTGCCGTCGAGATTGAACGAGTAACCAGACGGCACCACCAGGCCGACCACCGAGCGCCCGCAGCCCAAGGCTTCGAGTTTGTTCATCAACGGCACCAGTGCGGTTTCGGATGATGAGGTGCCGAGCACGGTCAAGAGTTCATCCTTGATGTAAACCACAAATCGCACAATGCTGAAACCAGTCAGCGCCGCAATGGTGCCGAGCACTCCCACCACGAACAGCACACAGGTCAGATAGAAACTGCCCATCAGCGCCGCCAGCGGTTTGAGCGACGCAATGCCGTAATTACCGACTGTAAATGCCATCGCGCCGGCGGCACCGAGCGGCGCGAGTTTCATGATGATGTTCATCATCGCGAACAGCACCTGCGCAAAGGCCGCGATAAAATTCTGCAAAGTCTCGCGCGCCGGGCCTATCTTGACCATCGCCGCGCCGAACAGCAGCGCCAGCAGCAACACCTGCAGCAGGTCACCCGAGCCCGTGAAAGCATCGACAAACGTGCGCGGAATGATATGCAGGATGAACTCAGTGGTGCTCTGCTCGGCGGCGGCCTGACTGTAACGTGCGACTGCATGGCCATCGAGGCTGGCCGGGTCAACGTGAAATCCCTCGCCCGGTTGCACGATGTGCATGACCAGCAGACCAAGCACCAGCGCGAGCGTCGATACCACCTCGAAATAGATCAGCGCCCGTGCGCCGACCCGGCCGACCTTGCGCATGTCGCCCGAGCCCGCGATACCCAGCACCACGGTGCAGAACACAATCGGCGCGATGAGCATCTTCACCAGTGCAATGAAGCCGTCGCCGAGTGGTTTGAGTGCTACCGCCTGCTGCGGATAGAAATGGCCGAGTACGGCGCCGGCGGCAATGGCGAACAGCACGCGCAGATAGAGTTTGCCGCCGCCCGTAGCTGGTGCCTCGGCGGCGGGGTGCACGGCGGCAGGGTCACGCATGCCAGGGTTCGACCAGGATCTTGGCGTGGGTATCGGGCGAAGCCAAAGCCTCGAACGCGGCAGACACACCCTCCACACCGACCGTGCCGGTAATGAGTGGCGCGACCGGCAGCTCGCCCTCGGCGATATGGCGCAAGGTCGCGGCAAACTCATCGCCGCTGTAACCCAGCACAAATTGCACGTTCAGCTCTTTATTGATGCCGAACATCGGCTCAAAGCTGTCGCGCTGCATACACACACCCACCACCACGATACGCGCGCCTGACGGTGCGCCGACCATGATCTGTTCGATGACCCCCGGCACACCCACACATTCAAAAATCACCGCCGGGCGCAAAGGCGGACCGGGCACCCACGGCGGCAACTTCGGCGCACGGCTTGTATCACGCCACACGGCCGCCTCACGCCAACTCGAAAAGGGCGCATCGACGCCGGGGTCAACCACCACATCGGCGCCCATCGCAAGCGCCAGTTCGCGCCGTCGCGCCGAATAATCCGCCGCCACTATCGGCGCCGCGCCCGCCAGTTTGAGCGCTGCTATCACCGCGAGACCGACCGGCCCGCACCCGATCACAAGCGGCACATCGTCGGCAGCGAGACGCGCCCTGGCCACTGCATGGATGCCCACCGCCATCGGCTCGGTCAGCGCCGCATGTTCGGTCGCAAGGCCATTAGGCACCGGCAACAGGAAGCGCGCGCCGAGCCGCATGTATTCGCCGTAGCCACCCGAATAGTTGTTGGAATAACCAATCGTCTCGAGGCGCGGGCCGCAGATCACGACCGGCATGGCACACACCCGCGTGCCGCTCGCGAACTGGCGCGGCGTGTCGGCACCGTAATCGATAATCTCCGCGCAGAACTCGTGGCCCATCACCACCTCACGTTCGAGATCCATGATGAACGGCCCGCCCGAACGTTGCGCGCCTTCGACCAGTTCGCGGGTGTGTTTCAAGGCATGCAGATCCGAGCCGCAGATGCCGCAAGCCAAGGTCTTGACCAGCACCTCCCCCGGCCCGGGTGTCGGCATCGGCAGATCTTCGACCCGCAATTGATTGTGACGCATCACGGCGGCGCGCATGGCAATTCCTCAGACAAAGACATAACGGTGAAGCGAGGCCGCGGCTTTCAGTGTGCGAATTCATTCGCACATTCAGCAGCGTGGCAGGGCGTGTCATGGGTTCCAGTCCCCAATAGCACAGCGCCAAACTTTGTAGCACAATCGAACCCATGACGGCAGGCCACGCATCAATAACGCCGCCCACCGGCAGCACCGCGCTGCTGGCGCTCATCTACTCGCAATTGCATGACCATCGTGCCGGCGCCAGCATCGGGTGCCTCGGTGCGCTCGCTGAATTTCACGAACCTGACGCCGTCTACACCTGTCATGCCGATAGCCTCACGGCGGTCAGCGCGCGTGGTGCGCTGGCAGTGAAACTCTGTGGCAATGAAGCGGCCTGCGCCTATGAAGCACCCTCGGCGCATAGCGACGCCTGGCAGTATGGCATCGCCCTGCTCGCCCCCGGCAGGCGCGGCGCCGCGCGCGAAACGTTGACCGAAATCGGTCCTGACGAACACGCCATCGACAGCGCCGCACGGGGGTTGCCTTTGTTTGATCTCGGGCTCGCGGTGCCGAATGTCGATTATTGCGTGCGCAGCGCCGACCCGCAGGTCATCGCCGCGCTGCGCGCTCATTGCGGCACGACGGTGCTTAACCCCGGCCATGCCCTGCAGGCGGTGCTCATTGAAGCGAGCCCGACGCGGGTGGTGATGTCACCGCTGGCACGTATCGAGGTCTATCAGCCGATAGCCCGTGAACGCACGCCGCAAGGTTCCCACACCCATCTGCTGCCCGATCTGCTGAGCCGTCGCCGCACCCACGCCGCGAATCTGCCGCTGCCGCCGCGTGCGTTGCCGCTCATGACCCTACATCCCGAAAATCCGCTGTTCGATGACGAAGGCCAGCGCCGCGACTTTGATGCCGCGGCTTTTGCGCGTTTCGAAATACTGCTGAACAGCCATGGCCTGCCCGACTATGTCAGCGCCAAACGCGAACTGCGCGCGGCTCTCGACGCCGGCCGGCAGCACCTGCGTCCGCACACACGCATTGCGCGGGCGGCACTGCGCGCGGCACAGCGACAGTCGCATTACCTCAACACGCAGCGCGACGATGTCCTGCCGGGCTGAACGCCTGCTTCCGTGGTCTGGCCTGTTGCTGGCCGTGGTCAGTCTCCTGGCAGACGCAGCGCCCGCCCTCGACGCGCCCTTCACTCTCACGCCGCCGCCCGCACTGCATGCCGCGCCGGTTGCGCGCGCCGCCAGCGGTAATACCTACGCGTGGTTGCCGGCCGATCTGAAACAGCCGTTGCGGCTCATGATTACTGCAATGCCTGCCGCCGAGATCCGTCATCGGCTCGGCGCGCTCAGTGACGCACAATGTATTCGTCTGTTCCTTGATGAACTGCGCCGAGAACACGCACACTTTTTCGCCGTCGACATGACCGCACCACTCGCCATCGGTGCGGCGCAGTTCCGCCGCGTGCGCTGGACAGGTGACAAAAGCGGACGCGCACTGACTGGCGTACTCGCCTGTGGTGAACTCAACGGCCACTACTACGTAGTGCACTACACCGATGCCATCGAACATGCCACGCGCAGTTTTCCCGCCATCCGTGCCAGTCTGCAAGCGCTGCGCCCGGCCGAATGAACGGTCGCCACTACCGTTATTACGACATGCTGATGGCCGGCTTTGTGGCCGTGCTGCTATGTTCGAATCTGATCGGTCCGGCCAAGGTGTGTGCCATCGACCTGCCGTTTGCCATTCCCTTCACCGGCGAACGCCTGGTGTTTGGCTCCGGCAATATGTTCTTCCCGATCAGTTATATCTTCGGCGATATCTTGACCGAGGTGTATGGTTTTGCGCGCGCCCGCAAGGTGATCTGGGCCGGCTTCGGCGCCATGATCTTCGCAACGGTGATGTCGCAGGTGGTGCTGAATCTGCCACCGGCCGCCGAAGAACCGTTCAACGCAGCTTTGCAGCCCGCACTCGAAATCGTGTTCGGCGGCACCTGGCGTATCGTCGTGGCATCGATTGTCGCGTTCTGGATAGGCGACTTCGTCAACGCCTACGTCCTGGCGCGTATGAAGGTGTGGACCGCCGGCCGCTGGTTATGGACACGCACCATCGGCTCGACGGTACTCGGTCAAGGTGTCGACAGCATCGTGTTCTATCCCATCGCCTTCTACGGCATCTGGGCAACCGACAGTCTCATGACCGTGCTGCTGTTCAACTTCCTGTTCAAGATTTCAGTGGAAGTGGTGATGACCCCCGTGACCTATGGGGTGGTCAATTTTCTGAAACGTGCGGAGAACGAAGACTTCTACGACAAACGCACCGACTTCACGCCGTTCTCGCTCAAGGATTGAGGCCTTCTTTGAATGTGCGAATAAATTCGCACCTACACAGAGAGTTTCGCCCCTGTAGGTGCGAATTTATTCGCACATTTAATTCCGGGGCTACGGATCAGATGTGCGAATAAATTCGCACCTACAGGGCGCTGGCGTGTCCGATAAAAGCCTTGCGCAAGGAACGCAGTGTGAGAATCGCGGCGCCGGCGACGGTCACCGAGCCGAACAGACAG
>CAMCBY010000314.1 GCA_945873015.1 Klebsiella pneumoniae | reverse complement strand
CGTCTCGAAGCCGCGATGCGGATGTTCGGGGAAGCCGGCGAGGTAGTCATCCGGGTCGTCCGACATAAATTCATCGAGCAACAGAAACGGATCGAGATCGGGCAAAGTCTGGCCGCCGATGACGCGGAACAGCCGCACCCCGGCACCATCGGAAGTCGCCTGGCCCTGCACGATACGGGTCACAACGCGGTCAGGGGAGGAGGGAGTCATGGGCGCAGACCTGGTGAGCAGCGTGCCGCAACGATACGCGCCACGGGCGGTCATGCCAATGCGCGCGCTGTAGATATCGTATTGATAAATCTCCGACAAGGTTCCATGACGTGTCATGGTAATTGTGGGTCAGACTTCAGTCTGACACTCCGCCGCACCGCGCAAAGCGCCCTTGAATGTCCGACTGAAGTCGGACCCACACAAGAAGGGCCAAGCCTTGCCGTAGGTGCGAATGAATTCGCGCCTACAGAGCTTCGACATGGGGTGTGATGAAAGCCAGCAAGCGTGACAGATCGACCGCGCCCGCCTGGCGTGCCACTTCCTGGCCATCGCGGAACACCAGCAGGGTGGGAATACTGCGGATGTTGTACTGCGTCGCGATGCGCGGTGCGGCTTCGGTATCGACCTTGGCCAGCAACACGCCTGGTTTCAGACGCTGCGCGGCCTGCTCAAAGACTGGCGCCATCATCTTGCATGGGCCACACCACGCGGCCCAGAAGTCGACCACCACCGGTAATTCGCTGCGCGTGATGTAGCGCTCGAAATTGCGCTCGTCGAGGGCGACGGGATGGCCGCTGAGCAGTGATTGTTTGCAACTGCCGCAGCGTGGCCCATCGCCCAGGCGCGCGGTCGGGATGCGGTTGATTTGTGCGCATTGGGCGCAGACCAGATGAACGGCTTGTGTCATGAAGGCCAGATGGCGGCGCGCGCCGGCATTTCAAGCGTCTCGCCCGCTCGAGTGCGATACCCGGCCCGCACAATCTTCGATAGGATGCCGGGGCGCCGGCGCCGGCCGCGCCCAGCCATGGAAGAGTGAGTGAGCCCAGTCCCGTCACCTGACGTTTTCCCGCGCATCGCGCGTCGTGCCGCGTGAGCGAGCAGCCGCCCGCGTGCGCGCCGGCCGCGCCCAGTTTTGGTGTGGCGCTGCGTTACTGGCTGCGCCTTGGTTTCATCAGTTTCGGCGGGCCGGCCGGGCAGATTGCGGTCATGCACCAGGAACTGGTGGAGCGGCGGCGCTGGATTTCCGAAGGCCGTTTTCTGCACGCCCTCAATTACTGCATGTTGCTGCCCGGCCCGGAGGCGCAACAGCTCGCGACCTACATTGGCTGGCTGATGCATCGTACGCCGGGCGGCATTGCGGCCGGCACGCTGTTCGTGCTGCCGTCACTGGTATTGTTGATTGCACTGTCGTGGCTGTATGTCAGCTACGGCAATCTGCCGGTGGTGGCGGCGGTGTTCTACGGCTTGAAGCCGGCGGTCACCGCGCTCGTGGTGCAGGCTGCCCACCGCATCGGCACACGCGCGCTGGTCAATCGCTGGCTGTGGGGGGTGGCGGCATTGTCGTTCGTCGCCATTGCGCTGCTGCATGTGCCGTTCCCTTACATCGTGCTGGCGGCGGCTGTGCTCGGCGCCGCCGGTGGCCGCTGGCGTCCGGCCCTGTTTGCGAGTGGCGCGGGTCATGCCGCGCGTCAGGCCAGCTACGGCGCGGCGGTGATTGACGATCACACCGCGCGGCCGGCCCATGCGCATTTCCGTTGGTCGCGCCTGGCGCTGGTGGTCGCGGTGGGCACGCTGTTGTGGGCAGCGCCGATGGCGGGCCTGCTGGCCCTGCGTGGCGCGCACGACACCTTGACCCACATGGGCTGGTTCTTCACCAAGGCGTCGCTGTTGACCTTCGGCGGCGCATACGCGGTGTTGCCTTATGTCTATCAGGGGGCCGTGGTGCACTACGGCTGGCTGACTCCGACCCAGATGATCGACGGCCTCGCGCTCGGCGAGACCACACCCGGGCCGCTGATCATGGTGGTGGCGTTTGTCGCTTTCCTCGGCGGTCACGGCGCGACACTGCCCGCCGGGGTATCGCCGTTCGTCAATGCGGTGCTGGCGGCGCTGCTGGTCACCTGGTTCACTTTCCTGCCGTCGTTCCTGTTCATCCTGGCCGGCGCGCCGCTGGTGGAGTCAACCCGCAACACCTTGCATTTCACCGCACCCCTGACCGCCATCACTGCCGCAGTGGTCGGCGTGGTGTTCAGTCTCGCGGTATTCTTCGCCCACCATACGTTCTGGCCGGCGGGCCTGGCACAGGCGCCCGACTGGCCATCTGTGGCGGTGGCGCTGGCGGCGTTTATTGCGTTGTTCCGTTTCCGCGTCGGCATCGTAAGAGTACTGATGATGTGTGCGCTTGCGGGCATCGCAATCCGCTATTTGATTTGACCCAGGGGCAGTCGCGCCGGTAGCGATATTTACCGCGCGCCCCTCTTCGATGGAGCATGACGACGTGACTCAGCCAGCCACTACCGAGCGCGAGAGCGACGGTGACCTTGCGACGCTCGTAGCCGACAGCGCCGCTGATTTCTGCGCACGGGCGCTGCCGCGTTCACGCTTGCGCGCACTGCGCGGCGCGACGCCGGCCTTCGAGCGCGCGCGCTGGCAGGACATGGCCGAACTCGGCTGGACCGGTCTGGTGGTGCCGGAGTACTGCGGCGGCCTCGGCGCGCCCGCTGCGGCCTTGATGGCGGTGTGTCGGCATCTCGGCCTGGTGGCGGCGCCGGAGCCGATGCTGGAAACAGCGGTGGGCGCCGCGACTTTGCTGGCCGAAATGGCGCCGGACGATGTCTTGCTGCCGGCTTTGTTGTCGGGCGCACAGGTGCTGGTGGCGGCGCTGGCCGACAACGCCGATCAATTGTTCACGCGTCTGACGGTGCGCGCTGGCAGCCATGCTTACGCCTTGAGCGGAACTCTCGACGCGGTGCCGCTCGGGGCCGATGCCGATGGCTGGTTGCTGCCTGCCATGCTCGCTGACAAACCGGCCTGGTTTCATGTCGCGCGCGGTGCCGCCGGCCTCACCGTCACCGACCTGCCGCTCGCGGACGGCAGTCGTGATGCGCGCCTCGAGTTGCATGATTGCGCCGCGCGCCTGCTCGGCAGCGATGAAGTGGCGCGCGACGGCGCGCTCTATGCGCGTCTGTCGGTGGAACTGGCGTCGAGTGCCTATCTGGTCGGGGTGGCGCAGGCGCTGTTCAATCTCACCAGCGACTACCTCGCCACGCGCAAACAGTTCGGCGTTGCCATCGGCAGCTTTCAAGTGCTGCAACACCGGATGGTCGACATGTATCTGCAATTGCGCTTGGCCGATGCGGTGGTGAGCGAGAGCGCGGGACTCATCGAACAAGGTGGCGCGCTGGCGGCGCGCGCCGTGAGTCGCGCCCGTTATCGCGCCTGTCACGCCGCCTTGCTGGTGGCGCGCGAAGCGGTACAAATGCACGGCGGCATTGGCTACACCGACGATTGTGATGTCGGGCTGTATCTCAATCGCGCGCTGGTGATGGTCGCGCGCTACGGCAATGCCAGTGAACATCGTGCGCGCCTGGTGGCGCTGCGCGACGCCTGTGCGGCGGCCGAGGGCGCCAGGAGCGTCAGCGTCGATATCGACGCGCAGGCACCCGACGGCGATTGGAACACGCTCAGTGATGATGCCTTCCGCGCCACCGTGCGTGGCTGGTTCGAAACCCACTATCCGGCCGCTTTGCGCAATCCGCCGATGCGTCTGCGCTGGGCGCAGTGCCGCGACTGGTACGCGCAACTGTATGCACGCGGTTGGGCCGCGCCGGCGTGGCCGGCGGAACACGGTGGTATGGGTTTGAACGCCGACAAACTCATGATCTTCACCGAAGAGAAAGAGCGTTGGGGTGTGGCGCGCACACCCGACCAGGGCATCATCATGGTTGGCCCGGTGCTGATGCGTTACGGCACGCCCGAGCAGCAGGCCTATTACCTGCCGCGTGCTTTATCGGGTGAGCAGATCTGGTGCCAGGGGTATTCCGAACCCAATGCCGGCTCCGATCTCGCATCTTTACGCACCCGCGCCATCCGCGAAGGCGATGAGTATGTGATCACCGGCCAGAAGATCTGGACCACACTTGCGCAGGATGCGACGCACATGTTCTGTCTGGTGCGCACCGACCCCGAGGCCAAACCGCAGGCCGGCATCAGCTTCGTGCTCATCGACCTGTCGGTGCCCGGCATCACCATTCGACCGATACGCAACATTGCCGGCGACGCAGAATTCTGCGAGGTGTTTCTCGATGGTGTGCGTATCCCGGTCAGCGCCCTGGTCGGGCGCGAAAACGATGGCTGGACGATTGCGAAGGCGTTGCTCAGTTTCGAGCGCATTTTTATTGGTAGCCCCAAGACCTGTCAGTACGCGCTCAATCGGCTCGAAGTGCTGGCCCAGGCGCGCGGCCTGCACAAGGACCCGCTGTTTCTCGACAAGCTGAGCGGCTACACGCTCGAGGTCGCCGACCTCGAATCGTTGTACAAAGAATTCGCCGCCATCATGAAACGCGGCGAGACCTTGGGTGCCGATGTGTCCTTGCTCAAGATCTTTGCCAGCGAAACGTTCTCACGCCTGAGCGAGTTCATTCTCGAATGTGCCGGGCCGGCTGGCGCGCGGGTCGGAGATGCGGATTTTGGCGCACAGGCCATCGATGTGCTGAGTCCCTATTACAATGCGCGTCCGACGCCCATCTACGGCGGCAGCAACGAAATCCAACGCAATATCATCGCCAAGCAGGTGTTGAACCTGCCGTCGCGTTGAAGCCGGGCAGAGCGAGAAGCGCCAAGAGGCACCATGAAAAAAGACACTGAAGAAATGAGTACCGACAACGTCACCTATGGCGACCTGCCGAGCGTCACCGGCGCGCCGATGTCAGCCATTCGGCCCGAAGATCGCGCCACCGCCCGGCGCGGTGCGCAGATTCTGGCGGCGGCTTTGAAGGCCGAAGGAGTGGACAGCCTGTTTGGTTATCCGGGCGGCGCCAACCTTGAAATCTTCGATGTGCTGGAAGAGTTCAACATCCGCTGTTATCGCACCGAGCACGAACAGGGCGCGGTGCACGCGGCGCAAGGGTATGCGCGTGCGACCGGCCGCATTGGTGTGTGTCTCGCGACGTCTGGGCCCGGTGCCTGCAACCTCGTCACGGGTC
>CAMCBY010000313.1 GCA_945873015.1 Klebsiella pneumoniae | reverse complement strand
GCTCGAAGTGCGCGAATTCAAGGGTGGCCAATCCAACCCGACCTATCAACTGGTCACACCCGCGCGTCGTTACGTGTTGCGGCGCAAGCCACCGGGTGTGCTGCTGCCGTCGGCCCATGCGGTCGATCGTGAATTCCGTGTCATCGATGCCTTGAATCGCGCCGGTTTTCCCGCCCCGCGCGCCTATGCGTTGTGTGACGACGAAAGTATCGTCGGCACCATGTTCTACGTCATGGAGATGGTCGAAGGGCGCATTCTGTGGGACTTGTCGCTGCCTGGCGAAACACCGGCTGCACGCGGCGAAATCTACGACGCGATGGTCTCCACCCTCGCCCACCTGCAAAGCCTCGATTATCAAAAGGTCGGGCTCGAAGGTTTCGGCAAACCGAATGACTACATGGCGCGCCAGATCCACCGCTGGTCAAAAATCTATGTGGCCTCCGAGACCAGCAAGATTCCGCTCATGGACAAACTCAACGAATGGCTGCCGCAGCACATTCCGCCATCGGACGAGACCTGCATCATTCATGGCGATTACCGCCTCGACAACATGATTCTGCATCCGACCGAGAACCGCGTGATTGCGGTGCTCGACTGGGAACTGTCGACGCTCGGCGATCCGCTGGGGGATTTCAGCTATCACATGGCGCCTTGGGTGATCCCGGCGGTCGATGAGCGCGTATCCAGTCTCGACGGGCTGGACCTGGTCGCGCTCGGCATTCCCAGCCAGCAGCAATACATCAAACGTTATTGCGAGCTGACCGGTCGCAAAGAGATTGCGCACATGGAGTTTTTCAACGCCTATACGGCGTGGCGTCTGGCGGCGATTTATCAGGGCATCATCAAGCGCGTGCAGGACGGCACGGCGGCGAGCACCGATGCGCCGACCACCACCGACATCGTCGAGCGCTTCGCTGAGCGTGCCTGGGAATATGCGCAAGGTAAACGTGGCTGAACAAGCGTCCCTGGTCACCGTCATCCACCTTCGTTCAAGCAATATGATGGAACGCACATGACATCTGTAGCAGACAAACTGCGTTTCGAGCCGACCGCCCTGCCGGCGTCGCTGGAAACGCTGCGCGCCGAAGTGCGTGCATTCCTGAAGGAGGCCCTGGCCGATGTGCCGGTGGTCAAACGCAGCCATAGCTGGGAGTCCTATGACGCCGAGTTCTCGGCCAGACTCGGGGCCCAAGGCTGGCTGGGCATGACCCTGCCCAAGGCCTACGGTGGCCACGGCCGCAGCGCGCTCGAGCGTTATGTGGTGGTGGAGGAATGCCTGGTGGCGGGCGCACCGACCGGTTTTCATTGGGTCGCCGATCGCCAGAGCGGCCCGCTGATCGTGCGTTATGGCAACGAAGCGCAGAAGAAAGAAATCGTGCCGGCCATCACCGCTGGCAAGGCCTGCTTCGCGATTGGCATGAGCGAACCGAACTCCGGTTCTGATCTCGCCTCGCTGCGCACCCGCGCCGAGCGCACCGCGACCGGCTGGAAGGTCAACGGCACCAAGATCTGGACCAGTAACGCGCACCGCGCCAATTACATGATTGCGCTGTTTCGCACTGATCCCGACCCGACCAAAAAACACGCCGGCCTGTCGCAGTTCCTGATCGATTTGAGCAAGGTCAGAGGCATTACGCCACGCCCCATCCAGAACCTCGCCGGCGGGCGCAACTTCAACGAAGTCGCGTTTGTCGATGCCGAACTGCCGGCCGACGCGCTGATCGGCGCCGAAGGCCAGGGCTGGCGTCAGGTCACCGAGGAACTCGCTTTCGAGCGCAGTGGCCCGGAGCGTTATCTGTCCTGCTTCTTCCTGCTGGGCAAACTCATCGATGCAGTCAAAGACAAAGCCTCCGCTGCCACCATGGCGCGTATCGGCTCGCAGGTCGCGTGGGCCGCGACTTTGCGCACCATGTCTTTGAGTATCGCCGCCAAACTCAACGCCGGTCTCGACCCGGCGCTGGAAGCGTCGGTGGTCAAAGACCTCGGCTGCCAGTTCGAACAAACCTTGCCCGGTCTCGCCCAGGAGCTGTGCGAACTCGAACCGACACTCGAAGGTTTCGGCTCGGAATATCAACAGGTGCTGGGGTCATTGGTCCAGATTGCGCCGTCCTTCTCGTTGCGGGGCGGCACGCCGGAAATCATGCGCGGCATCATCGCGAAAGGCTTGGGTGTGCGATGAACGATATACAAATCATGCTGGAAGACACCGTCAATCGCCTGTTCGGCGCGCGACTCGGTTGGGATCAACTGACGGCTATCGAGGAACAGGGTTTCCCGAGCGCACTGTGGACGGAAACCGTCGAACAAGGCATCAATAAAGTGCTGGCCGACGAGAACGCCGGCGGTATGGGTATCGGTTGGGCCGATGCCTATCCAGTGCTGCGCGCCTGCGGCGTACACGCCGTGCCGCTGCCGGTGGTGGAAGCGGTGATCGCCGAATGGTTGGCGCGTCAGGCCGGTGCCAACCTGCCGTCAGGCGTGCCGGGTCTGCTGCCCGGCACCATTGCATCTGCGGATGTCAGCGCGACGACGCTGACCCTGAAAGGCGTGCGCACCCCGTGGGGCCGCAATGCTGACTTTCTGGTCGGGGTTGCGGCCAAGGGCAACCACGCCGAACTCATCGTCGCGGCCAGCGCTGGACTCGCGGTCGCCGCCGAGGAAAACATCGGGCGCGATCCGCGCGACACACTGTCGGGACAGGCACAGGTCTTGAGCCGTCACGACCTGCCGCTCGCCGCTGATTGTATCCACTGGCTGGGCGCGCTCGTGCGCAGCGCACAGATTGCCGGGGCCGGTGCGGCCGCCCTCGAGCTGGCCTTGAAGTATGGCGCTGAGCGTTCCCAGTTCGGCAAACCCTTGTCGGGCTTTCAGGCCATTCAGCACTATCTGGCCGATCTCGCCGGGGTGGTGGCGTCGGTCGATGCCATCTGCATGGCAGCCTGTGTCGGTCTCGATACCCGCGGCATGGCGATCGAGGGCCGCAATGCGCGTTTTGAGATAGCCGCCGCCAAGTGCCGCGCCAGCGAAGCGGTCGAAAAACTGACCCGCCTGTCGCATCAGGTGCATGGTGCGATTGGTTTCACCTATGAATACGGCCTGCACTTTCTGACGCGTCGCCTGTGGGCGTGGCGCGCCGAATTCGGCGGCGCCGGTGAATGGGGTGAATACCTCGGTCGTATCGCGGTCGAGGTCGGCGGCGATGGCATCTGGCCTGTCATCACGGACTGAGACGAGGAATAACAACATGGTCGATAACGATCTGATCCTTGAAATCGACGGGCTCATTGCCCGTCTCACCATCAACCGTCCGGATTCGCGCAATCCGCTCGGCCAGCCTGGAGACGGCGCGCGGTTTCGCGCCGCCGCCGACGCCATCAACGCCGATAAGAATCTGCGCTGCGTGATCATGACCGGCGCCGGACCGGCCTTCTCGGCTGGCGGCGATCTGAAAGCGATGCGCGACAAGAGCGGTTATTTCGGCGGCAGCGCGCCGGAGATCCGCGACCACTATCGCGAACACATCCACGGCATCATCCATGCGATGTGGGACATCGAAGTGCCGATAGTGGGCGCCATCAATGGCCCGGCGATTGGCCTCGGTGGCGATGTCGCGTCCTTGTGCGATATCCGCATTGCGGCGGCCTCGGCGCGTTTCGGCGCAACCTTCCTCAAAGTCGGGCTGCTGCCGGGCGATGGCGGCGCATGGCTGTTGCCGCGCCATATCGGCTGGTCGCGTGCGGCGCAGTTGTTCTTCACCGGCGATCTCATCGACGCGCCGACCGCGCGTGAGTGGGGTCTGGTGTCGGAAGTGGTGGCGGATGCCGAACTCATGGATTACTGCGAAGCGCTCGCCAAACGTATTTGTGTGCAACCGCCGCAGGCACTGCGCATGACCAAAAAACTCATGCGCGACGGCACCATGGCCAACTTCAACACCATCATGGAGATGTCGGCGGCGCTGCAGGTCACCTTGCATCAGACCGAGGATCACATGGAAGCCTTGAACGCCTTCTTCGAGAAACGCGTACCGGAGTTCAAGGGACGCTGAACATCGCTGCAAGCCGTAGCAGGACACCGGCGGCTTGAGCGCGACCATCCTCATCATCACCCGCAACCTGCCGCCCTTGACCGGCGGCATGGAGCGCCTTACCCGACAATTGATTGAAGCTTTGGCCACGCGCTATCGCGTGGTCGTGATTGGTCCTGCCGGCTGCGCGCCGTTTTTGCCCGCCACGGTCGAAGTTCACGCATGTTACGGCCGTGGTGCGGCGCTATTTCTGATGGAGGCCATGCTGCGCACGCTGTGGTTGTGTGCCCGTGGTCGCTGGTTAGCCACCGCCCTTGCCAGCAGCGGATTAACGGCGCCGCTCGCGTGGCTGGCGGCGCGGCTGCAAAGCTGCGAGCACCTCGTCATCGTGCATGGCCTCGATCTCGTTACGCCCCAGGCGCTCTATCGCCACCTGTTTCTGCCGGCTGTCCGCGGCGCGCGCAGCGTGGTCGCCAATAGCGCCAATACCGCGCGCCTGGCGCGCGAGGTCGGGGTCGCGGCGACGCGACTGCGCGTCGTGCACCCTGGTGTGGAATGGCCGGCGTCCCTGCCCTCGCCCCAGGCATTTCGTGAACGTCATGACCTCGGCCAACGCCCGCTGCTGCTGGCGGTCGGTCGTCTGGTTGCACGCAAGGGCCTGCCGGAATTCATCAGCCACGCACTGCCCGCCATTGTGCGCACGCTGCCCGAGGCACTGCTGGTGGTGATAGGTGATGAACCACGCGAGGCCATTCGTCGTGAACAGGCCGTGCTGCCGCGCATCAAGGCCGCTATCGAACAACACGGCATGCAGCGGCATGTGCTGTTGCGCGGTCACGCCGACGATGCCGAAGTGCGCGAAGCCTGCGTCGCCGCGGGGGTGTTTGTATTTCCGCTGATCCCGGTGGCCGGCGATGTCGAAGGTTTTGGCATGGTCGCGGCGGAGGCGGCGGCCTGTGGGCTGCACACGGTCGCTTTTGACGAAGGCGGTGTGGCGGATGCGATTGTCACGGGTGTCACCGGCACCTTGATCGCCCGTGGCGACTATCAGGCGATGGCCAACGCGGTCATCGAACAATTGCGTGACAATGATCCCACCTCACGCCGGCGCGCCTGCCGTGAGGCGGCACAGGCACTCGAGTGGTCTCACTATGCCGAGCGCATGCTGACGGTGGTGGCGC
>CAMCBY010000312.1 GCA_945873015.1 Klebsiella pneumoniae | reverse complement strand
CGTTTTCAGGAAATCCGCGAGCAATACGGCGCACTCGGCCGCTTCGCTTCGCTGCAATCACGACGCCTGGGGTTATAAACCATGTTGAAAGTCATGATCGTCGGCGCCACTTCGGCGATTGCCGAGGCCACCGCGAGGCACTACGCCGCGCGCGGCGCCAGTCTCTACCTGCTGGCGCGCGATGCCGAAAGGCTCGATGTGATGACGGCCGATCTCAAAGTGCGCGGCGCCCCCCAGGTGCACAGCGCATTATGTGATTTCAGCACGCCCTTCGATGCGGAGACACTGGTCGACGCCGCCAGCACGGCACTCGATGGTGTGGACGTGGTGCTGATAGCCCACGGCGTGTTACCGGATCAGGCGGTCTGCGAACAGAGCATCACCGCCCTGCGCGCGGCGTTTGAAATCAACACCCTTTCGAGTCTCGCCCTGCTCACCGCGCTCGCCAATCGTATGCAGGCACAAGCGCACGGCAGCATCGCGGTCATCGGTTCAGTCGCCGCTGACCGCGGACGTCAAAGCAATTACGTTTACGGCGCGAGCAAAGCTGCGCTCGAAGTGTTCCTGTCGGGACTGCGCAATCGTCTTGCCCGTCATGGTGTTGCGGTGTTGACCGTGAAACCTGGCTTCGTCGACACGCCGATGACCGCAGCGTTCAAGAAGGGCCCACTGTGGGCAACACCCGACGCGGTGGCACGTGGCATTGTCGCGGCCATCGATAAGCGCCGCGACGTGGTTTACCTGCCTTGGTTCTGGTACGGCATCATGGCTATCATTCGGGCCATCCCGGAACGCCTGTTCAAACGCCTGTCACTGTAGGTGAGAGTTCATTCGCACCTACAATCCGCACACACTGCGCAGTGCTCGTTTCCTTAGTGTGCGAATAAATTCGCACCTACCACACGTCAACATAACGGCGCGGCTCGCGGCGCTCCTTGCCGGCTGAACGCAGGCCGCGCAATAACCACGCGCGTGTATCCGCCGGGTCGATCACCGCATCTATCTCGCACACCGAAGCCACCGACACACCTTTGCCCTTGGTGTACATATGCGCCACCAGTTCGTCGAACAAGGCTTTGCGACTGGCAGCATCGGGAGTCGCTTCGAGTTCCTTGCGGAAACCAAGCTCGACCGCACCTTCCAGTCCCATCGGGCCCATCTCGGCAGTGGGCCAGGCGATGGTGAAGAACGTCTGGTGCGTGCTGCCGCCACACATCGCCTGCGCACCGAGTCCGTAACCCTTGCGCAAGACGATGCAGAACAGCGGCACACGCAGGTTGGCGCTGGCGATGATCAGGCGCGAGCCGCGTCGCACTGCGGCGGTCTTCTCACTGTCGGGGCCGACCATAAAGCCGGGGGTATCGCATAACGAAATCACCGGCACGTTGTAGGCATCGCACAGTTGCAGAAAACGTCCGCCCTTCTCACCACCATCGCCGTCAATGGCACCACCGAGATGGCGCGGGTCATTGGCTATCAGACCAAACGGCTGGCCTTCGATGCGTATGAAACAAGTCAGAAGGCCCACCCCGTAATGCGGGCGCAGTTCCAGCACCGAGCCCTCATCGGCCATACCGTGGATAACCGTGCGCACGTCGTAAACGCGCAGTCGGTTCTCCGGGATGAGATGGCGCAGGCGGCGTTGATCGACCGCCGTCCAGGTCGGTGCAACACCCTGGAAATAGCCCAGCAACTGACGCGCGGCAGCGGTTGCTTCGCGTTCATCGGCACACGCGATATCGACCACGCCGTTGGCGGTTTGCACCTCCATCGGCCCGATATCCTCGGGTTTGAACTTGCCTAAACCACCGCCTTCAATCATGGCCGGGCCAGCCAGACCGATGTTGGAGTTGGCGGTCGCGATAGTGACGTCGGCACAGCCGAAAATCACCGCATTGCCGGCGTAACAACGCCCGGCATTGACCGCAATACGCGGCGCAATGCCCGACAGCCTGGGCCAGGTCGCGAAGGTTTTCAGATCGAGCCAGCTCATGCACAACTCGTCGGTATCGACATCGCCAGGGCGGCCGCCGCCGCCTTCGGTGAAAAATACGATAGGTGTTTTCCACTCGGCAGCGATTTCAAACAAGCGGTCTTTCTTTTTGTGATTGTGATGACCCTGGGTGCCGGCCAGCACCGTGTAGTCATAGGCCATCACCGCGCAGCGTGTATTGTCGGCGCCGAACTGCTCGGCGTTGATCGTGCCGAAGCCGGCAATCATGCCGTCGGCCGGAGTGTTCTTCATGAGGTCTTCGGCGCTGCGACGCCGGCGCTGGGCCGCGATTGCGAGCGCGCCGTATTCGATGAAGCTGTCGGGGTCGCACAAGTCTGCGACGTTCTCACGCGCGGTGCGCGCATCGAGCTTGCGGCGCTTGGCAACCGCGTCGGGTCGCGCGGCATCCAAGGTCAAGGCATGCGCAGCGCGTACTTCTTCGAGGTCGGCGCGGCGGGCGTCGAGATCGAGTTCAACCACCGCGTCCTCGCGCAGCTCGGCGGTCATATCAATGGCGAGAAAAGCCAGGGCTTCACCTTCGTCGAGCACCTCGCCAACGCCGACCACAATGCCGGTGATGATGCCGGCCGCAGCAGCGACCACCACATGATGCATCTTCATCGCTTCGAGCACGGCCACTTGCTGGCCGCGTTTGACGGTCGCACCGAGTGCCACATCGATACTGATGACGCTGGCGCGCATCGGTGCCGCGACCGTGGTTGAACCGACCGGCACCGCCGCCGCTGCGCGGGTAGATGTAGCCGCCGTCGGCAGCGTGCTCTCAGCCACCCCATAGGCACTCGCGGCACGCATCAAGGCCGCGCCGTGTTGTTCAACATAGGTGGTATTGAGGGTGCCGTTCGCCAGCGCCGGCTCCGCCAGCACGGCCTGCAACAAGGGCAGATTGGTGGCGATACCTTCAATCACGAATTCGCCGGCCGCGCGCCGCGCGCGTGCCAGTAATTGTGCAAAATCGCCGGCGCTGTGCACGATCAGTTTTGCGAGTAACGAATCGAATGCGGGGCTTGGCGCGTAGCCGCGGCGCGCCGCACTGTCGACACGGATGCCGGGGCCGGTGGCGGGTTCGAAGCGGCTGATACTGCCGCTCGCCGGGCGTGGTGTGCCATCGTCTCCCAGCACTTCGGCATTGATGCGGATCTGCACCGCATAACCACGCGGCGCGGCCGGCGCTTCATCCATACCCAATTCAGCCAGGCTTGCGCCGTCAGCCACCTGTAATTGCAGCGCCACCAGATCGAGCCCCAGCACTTCTTCGGTCACCGTGTGCTCGACCTGCAGACGTGCGTTGGCTTCGATGAAGAACCAATCGCCGTGGTCGGCATCGAGCAGGAACTCAAACGTACCAAGACCGCGATAGCTGGCGTGGCGCGCCATACGCAGCGCCGCGTCGAGCAGCGCATCGCGGGTCTCGGCGTCGAGATGCGGTGCGGGCGCGATTTCGATCAGCTTCTGATGACGGCGCTGCGTCGAGCAGTCACGTTCCCACAGATGCGTGACCGCGCCACGCCCATCGCCGAGCACCTGCACTTCGATGTGACGCGCATTGGCGATATAACGCTCGGCATACACGCTGCCGTCGCCAAACGCCGCCAATGCTTCAGAGCTGCAGGCCGACCACAACGCCGCACCATCGGCACCCGGCGCGACTACCCGCATACCGCGTCCCCCACCACCGGCGGCAGCCTTGATGACCACTGTCACCTCGGCGCCTTGCAGGGCGCGAAAATCCGCCAGAGCGGTGGCTGAACTCAGGGCATTGGATGCGGCCAGGGTCGGCACCTTGCACTGGCGCGCGAGATCGTGCGCCGCGAGTTTGTTGCCGAATAAAGCGAGTTGGGTCGGGGTCGGCCCGACAAAGGTCAGGCCGGCCGCTTCGCAGGCCGCACCGAAACGCGCCTGTTCGGCCAGGAAGCCATAACCGGGATGTACGCCCCAACAACCGGCAGCCACGGCCTGCTCGACGATGGCGCCGGCGTCGAGATAGGCCGCCGCGCCCCGTCCGGCGATGCGCAGCGCGCTGTCAGCGCGCGTTACGTGCAGCGAGTCCGCATCGTCGTCGCTGTACAGTGCCACGGTGTGGTAGCCGAGTTCGGCGGCGGTACGCATGATGCGCAAGGCCACTTCGCCGCGGTTGACGATGAGAAGTCGGCGGGTCGTCATGTCTGTACTCGTATGGGTGACGTAACAGCGCGCAGTATAACCGCGCGCAATAGACCGCCGCCCCGCCCGATCAAGTGGGCCTGCGCGCGGCGATTGACCTGCCGCCGGGGGCTGGTCACAGTACCGCGCTGCCCACACACACAGAAATCAACTCTTGATAAAAGCACTCATGCTGTTGCTCGGCGCCGGCAAACTCGGCAAGGTGTTGCTCACCTCGAGCACCATGCTGCTGTCGGTATTCACCTATTCATTCATCTTCGGCTGGCGCTATGCGGCCGGTTTTGTAGCGCTGATCTTCATCCATGAGATGGGCCATTTTATCGCCGCCCGTCAGCGCGGCCTCGATGTCGGCGCGCCGACCTTCATCCCGTTTGTCGGCGCGTGGATAGAAATGAAGTCGCTGCCCCACGACGCCGAGACCGAAGCCTACGTCGGCCTGGGTGGGCCAGTGGCCGGCACGCTCGGCGCATTCGCCTGTTATGCCCTCGCCTACACCCAGCACAGCCCACTGTTGTTGGCGCTGGCCTACGCAGGTTTTATGCTGAATCTGTTCAATATGCTGCCCATCTCACCGCTCGACGGCGGACGCATCGTCGGTGTCATCTCGCCCAAGATCTGGTGGATAGGCGCGCCGTTACTGGTTGCGCTGTTCATGTGGCGGCCGAGCCCGATGCTGATTCTGGTAGCGCTCATCGCGGCCCCGCAATTGC
The DNA here is from genome assembly GCA_945873015.1 of Klebsiella pneumoniae. Lineage (GTDB taxonomy): Bacteria > Pseudomonadota > Gammaproteobacteria > JADJYF01. The sequence continues at coordinate 327 of CAMCBY010000312.1, read as the reverse complement.
TCGCCAGCTTGCGCGGCGACGCCGGCCGACCGGCAGGCTATTACGACATTCCACTTGCGACACGAGTGAACTATGGCTGCTGGTATCTCGGTCTGCTCGCCATTCTCGCCGTGCTGACATTCGAATTGCACAGCCAACTGACGCGGGCCTGAAACAGACCTTGCCCTGTAGGTGCGAATTTATTCGCACATTTGTTGGAGGGGCTGAGCATCTCGCCGTAATCATCAATGTGCGAATAAATTCGCACCTTGTATGTTGGCTTCGTTGGTTAGATTTTGTTGTTTAGTTATCGGGGAAGCCGTTCGCACCCTGAGGCAGGATGTTCCT
>CAMCBY010000311.1 GCA_945873015.1 Klebsiella pneumoniae | reverse complement strand
GGCGGGCAGCGTCAGCGTATCGCCCTGGCGCGCGCCATTCTGAAGGCCTCGCCTATATTACTGTTGGACGAGGCCACCAGTGCACTTGATTCAGTCACCGAGCGTTCAATACAGGACAGCCTCGAACACCTGATGCGAGGGCGCACCGTGGTGGTGGTGGCCCATCGCCTCTCCACGCTGGCTCATCTGGACAGGATTCTGGTGTTCCATGAAGGCCGCATCATCGAGGATGGCAGCCATCACGCGCTGCTGGACTGCGGCGGTCATTACGCGCATATGTGGACCATGCAAGCCGGCGGTTTTCTACCCGAACACGCCGACCATCACGCCGACGATTAAGGCGTGTGGTTCAGGCCGGGCTGCCGGCGTGTGCAGCTTCTAATCCACTCCACAACTCGTTCAGGTCGGGGAAGTTCCAACTGTTCGGGTCCTCCCAGTTCTTGATGCGATCGCGTCCTTTGAGTGCGGCGAGGTCGAGCTCGGTCGGTTTGATGCGTGACTTGCGGCGTGTGCAGTAGAAGGCTTTGACGCTGGGAGTCAGCAGCGAGTCGGGGCTGATCTCGGTGACCACGCCGAGCAAACCCGACTCGAGTCGCACCAGCGAACCAATAGGATAGATGCCGACCGATTTGACGAAGGCCTGGAACACGCGCGGGTCGAAATGGCCGTTACTCCATTCGTTCATCTTGCGGATTGCGACGGCCGGATCCCAGCCAGACTTATAGGGTCGGTCGGAGGTGATGGCATCGTAGACATCGCACACCGCGCCCATCTTCGCAAACAGGCTGATAGTGGCGCTATCCAGCCGGTCTGGATAGCCGCTGCCATCAACCTTTTCATGGTGATGCAGACATACGTCGAGCGAGATTTCTCCAACGCCTGCGCCTTCCAGCAGCATGTCGTAGCCGTAACGCGGATGCTGTTTCATGCGCGTGAATTCGTCGTCGGTGAGTTTGCCTGGCTTGTTCAGGATCTCGAGCGGCACCATCGCCTTACCCAGATCGTGGATGAGCCCTGCCATGCCGGCTTCGCGCACTTCATTCTGTTCGAGGCCGAGTTGGCGGGCGAGCGCGATCATGAGGCCGCACACCGCAACCGAATGCATGAAGGTGTAGTCGTCGGCGGTTTTTAATCGTGCCAGGGAAACCAGCGCACCGGGATTACGCTGCACCGAGTTGGAGATCTCCTCGACCAGTGGTTCAAGTTTTTCCGGCGAAACGGCTCGACCCATACGTGCTTCGCTGAACATGGCCGTGACTTCGCCCTTCGCCTTGCCGCATAGCGCGGCGGCGCGTTTGACCTCCGAGGCGAGTTCGACGCGCGGGACCAGCACGGTCGGCTGGGCAATACTCTCCACCAGCTCTCGCTCAACCCGTTCCTCGGTCTCGGCGCGACTCTCGGTGGGCGGCGGGGCTTGTTGGTCGGCGACATCAAGCCCACGTGCAGTGTCTATCCACACTTCCTTGACCGCCGAGTTGCGCAGACTCTCGATATCGGCCGGATTGTCGAGCAAAAAGCGGGTATTCCAGAACGGGTGATCCATCCAGGACCCGCACATTTCGTTCAGAAACATGCCGGTACGAAGATCCTGCACAGAGATCTTGCGCAGGCTCTCGGTCTTCGGCTGGTTCTTGAGCAATAGCGACATAAAGCGTGGTCCGTATCAGCAAGCAGAAATCCGTGTCAGCTTGTGTTTTAAGCTTGGACCTCTATCGGCGCTCTGGCGCGGCACTTTAGCGACGCGGCAAAAAAAATGTGGCGACCACTACCGCTAGCGTTTTCCGCCCCACCCGCATACCGCCGGTGGTGTGCACAGTGGCCTCGGACGTGAGGGCGGCCTAGCGGCCGGTGGCGCTCATTTTTTGAATCTGAATGTGCGAACGAATTCGCACCTACACCGGCAAACCTTCGCTTTGGGTCCAGCCATCGGCCATCAATTCATTTGACGGCAGGTTCTCGTCGATGAGTTTTTTGGCCGTCGCGATGCCCGCCACTGGCAGACCGGCAGCGTCGAGCAGGCCTATCTGCACCAGTACCGAGGCCTGATCCCAGTAGATGTGTTCGTGATAGAGCTTGTCGCCGCGGAAATTGACGATCGCGACCAGCGGGATCTCTACATAACGTCCGCTCGGCGCGACACCCGGCAACATCCACGGGATCTCGCAGGTGTGGGTGAAGCAGAACACCATTTCGTCGACCAATCTGTCGGCACCGACCGTGCGTGACACCGGAATGAGTTTGGTATCGGGCGGATTGCTGTTGACGAAGTGATACTTGTAAAAACGTTTCAGATGCTCGTGGCCGACACCGCCGGTCATGGTCGGAATGTGATTCACATAAGGCTGCTCAACCATGGTCGCCATGGTTGCATCAACATCGCGGGTCGCGAATTCGTGTAGCGTGTGCGCGTCCCACAGGCGCGACAAATCGTAGACCGGCCCAAGCTCGCGGCGCAGCAGGGCGATGGTGCGCGAGTAGGCCATCATGGCTGCCGCTTTGTCGTAATGCGTGTGAGTCGGTTTGGCAAAGCTGTGGTGACAGCCTGGGTAGATGTGGAGTTCGACATGGTTTTGCGTCGCGACCGCCGCAGCGATCGTTTGTCGGCTGTGCTCCGGCACTTTAGTGTCGCTGTCGCCAATATGTAGAAGTGTCGGGCAGGCCAGGGCCTGCAGCTCGTCGCCATATTGTTCGAGGTCGACACCGTAGTAGCTGACTGCACAATCGACTGCTTGGCGTGCCGCAGCACGTGTCGCCAGCAAACCTCCGAGACTCCAGCCGACCATGCCGAGCTTGCCGCATTGTTCGGCGCGCGCGCGTAGCGCATCAATACTGGCGGCGAGGTCACGCAGGCCGAGTTCGACATCGAAGCGTTGGCGCAGTGCCTGTGCATGCGCGAGGGAGGCATCACTGTCACCAACACAAACGCCCGCTGCGAGACGCCAGTACAGGTCCGGCACCAGGCATACATACCCTTCCTCGGCGAGCCGGTCGGCCATGTCACGCATGAAGTCGCTGAGACCAAACATGTCGTGCACGAGTATCAGGCCGGGGCCACTGCCCTTGCTCGGACAGGACAAGTAGCCCGGCATCTGTACGCCGTCGGCGCTGCCGAATTCAATGATTGCCCCACGTGCCATCCGTCACTCCGATTCGTACTGTGTGCGTGTCTGCATTCTTATTGGATAGTCGCGCACCCGCAAGACGATGGGCCAGTCGCCCATATCGCTGTAGGTGCGAATTCATTGGGTGTAGGTCTCAAACTGAGCGTCGGCACGTGATGTTCTGTGGGTCAGACTTCAGTCTGACATTCACAGGCGATTGCCGGCAGGAGGCTTTCACGACAGTGTCAGACTGAAGTCTGACCCACAATGACCGGAACGGCCCTACCGGTGCGATATCGCGCTCAATACCGCTATGGGTCCCTCCCGATCCCAGTTTGTTGCCGGGATTAAGCTCGGTACTACCAAGCGCTTGATTCGTAATATCAGTTTCAGACCTACACCCAATTCATTCGCACCTACAGGCCACCTCGATGAATGGGTGCGTGGTCGTACTACGCTGCGCTTTTATGCTCAATCGCACTCGCGACCGCGGCCAGCAGTTCGTCACCTCTGACCGGTTTGTGCAGATAGGCGCGAATGCCGATTTCGCGCGCCTTGCGCTCATCGACGGTGGCGCTGTAGCCGGTCATCAGCAGCACCGGCAACTCCGGCCGCAGGCCCATCACGCGTGCCGCCAGTTGCGCACCGGTCAGGCGTGGCATGGTCTGGTCAGTGATCACCAGATCGAAACGTTGCGGATCAGCGGCAAACAATTCCCAAGCCTGGGCGGCATCGGTTTCGATCGTGACCGTGTAGCCGTTCAATTCCAGCAGTTCGCCAACGAAGCTCGCCACCGCACGCTCATCGTCCACCACCAGCACCTCGGTCGGGCCGGTCGCCTCATAGCTGGCAATATCCACAGCGTCGGCGACGGACTTCGATTGTGATGTCGCCTGCTCGAGAGGCAACAGGATTTCGAAGGTACAGCCGGCGTCCGGGCTGGTATCGAGCAGAATATGGCCGTCATGCCGATGCACGATGCCGTGCACCATCGCGAGCCCCATGCCGGTGCCGCGCCCGGACACTTTGGTCGAGAAGAACGGTTCAAAGATGCGCGACTGAGTGGATTCCGGAATGCCCGGCCCGTCATCGGTTACGCCCAGCACCACAAATTCGCCATCAAACTCGTGGTGGCATGAAGCACAATGGCCGCGCCTTATGTGACACTGACGCAGCGACAGGTCGATGTTGCCGGTGCCGGCCATCGCATCGCGCGCATTGATACTCAAGTTCAGTATCACCTGCTGCAGTTGTACCGGGTCGGCCAGCACCGCCGGCAGTTCCCGCTCGACCGCAGTGCGAATCTCTATGCTGGCCGGTAAGGTTGGGCGCAGCATCTTGATCGTCTGGTCCAGTACGCCATCGATATTCATCGACACCAGTTCACCGCTTTCGCCGCGACTGAATGCCAGCATCTGCGCGACCAGGTCGCGCGCACGACCGCCGGCGGTCTGCACTTCTTTGAGGTATTCGACCAGTTTCTCGGGCACACGATCGGAGAAGCGTTGCAACGCGAGGCCGGAATAGCCAAGGATACTGGCGAGAATATTGTTGAAGTCATGGGCAATGCCGCCGGTCAACAGGCCGATGGATTCCATCTTCTGCGCCTGCTGCAATTGGCGATGCAGGCGATCCCTTTCCAGTTCTGCGCGCTTGCGTACGGTCACATCGACGGCGATGCCATACATGCTGTGACTGTCGCAGCGGCCACGTGCCTCCACCCATCGTTCTTCGCCGCTCGCGATGGCGATGCGGAACTCAAGATGCAAATCCTGATTATTGGCGAGTCGTCGCGCCGATTCGATTTCGTCGCGCACCTTGGCGAGGTCGTCCACATGAATGGTGGCAAAGAGGGCATTTATCGGCCACGAACCTTCGCCGCTCAAACCGAACAAAGCACCGAGCGCATCGAAGGAGAACATTCGATCGGTCGCAAAGTCCCAGCGCCAGGACGCCATTTGTGCCCCGTCAAGCGCCATGCGCAAGCGCTCGCCGGTATCGTGTGCCGCGGCTTCGGCAACTTTGGTGGCGGTGACGTCAACAACCAGGCCACTGACAGTGCCGCCGCCATAACCATCAAGGCGCAGGCGATAACGCACCTCTAACCAGTGCAT
>CAMCBY010000310.1 GCA_945873015.1 Klebsiella pneumoniae | reverse complement strand
AGTACGCCAAACAAGCGTATGCGCTTGGTTATCCTCTCCCCGGGTTGAAGAACAAACTCCGGGCAAGCGGGCACTGGGGTCAATGATTCTTTTGGCTGGACGATATTAGCGTTGACGCGAAATCACGCGTGACTGCCCGCCACACTGCGGTGTACGCCGCGCATAGCTCCAAGACGGACGGTTGCCCACTCTCATGATGTCGTCCTTTCTCCCGGCCTTGGCTGATGCAAGCAACTACCCGCGTGCGCGTGTGCCGATGGTGCCCTATGTGCGCCGTGCGAGCTTTGCGAGTCCTTCGCTGTGGCAGGCGCGTTTCGGCGTGGCGGCACGGCCGCAGTGCGTGACCGTCAGTGGACGCACAGCACTGGCTCGATTGGCGAGACTGCTCAAACTCAATGCAAAAGATCGCGTGCTGCTGCCCGCCTACCATTGTCCGAGCATGGTCGAACCGTTCATGCATGCCGGTTGCGAGCTCGAGTTCTATAAGCTCGACGGCGCGCTCGCGCCCGATCGCGCCGATTTCATGCGTGCGCTCAGTGTGCAGCCGCGGGTGGTGGTATTCGTCAAATTCTTCGGCTTTGAGGGGGGCAATGAGGAGTGCGCAACGCTGGCGCGGGCTGCTGGCGCGAGCATCGTGCATGACTGCGCTCACGCCTGGTACGCACTACCGCGCATCGCGCCGAGTGACTATGCGATCGCAAGTCTGGTGAAGTTCTTTGCCGTCGAGGAGGGTGGCCTGCTATTGGCGCCGTCCGGTACTGAGCTCACTGGGCCGGCCCAAGCGCCTGGTCTGCGACGGAATCTGCGCCTGATATCGCGTGCCTGGGCACGTCGTCAGGCGGCATTCTCCGCGCCCACCCCCGATAACACGGTGGCCAAGACCGGCATTCCCGAGGTGAGCTCCATTGCCGCCAATGTTGAACCACGGTCCGCGGCTTATCGTTATTTCGATCCTCAGGATGTCGGGCGGGACGTGACCTTCTATACCTCGCTGTTACTCAAGATATTGGGCAGCGAACAAGCAGCACACCGGCGTCGGCAGCACTACCAGCAACTCGCGGCCATGCTCGGAACGCTGCGTGGCGTCAAGCTTCTCCATGAGCGTTTGCCCGATGATGTGGTGCCCTACGTGCTGCCCTTGTTGCTCGACGACGGCCCGCGCCAGTTCGACGCGCTGCGCGGGTCGGGCATTCCGCTGTACCGCTGGGAAGAGTTGATCCCGAGCCACTGTGAAACCAGCAATGACTATCGCACGCGGCTGGTGCAGTTGCCGTGTCACCAGGATCTATCGGCTGCTCATATGGACGTGCTGCGTGAAGGCTTGAGCCGTTGTCTGGGACAGGCATGAACGCGGTCATGCAGCACAACGTCGATGGGTCCTGGCAGGTCAAGCGCCTCGCTGTCAATGACGCGGGCTTATGGGCGCGCTGGGATGCCTTCATCGCGCGCCACTGGGGTGCCCATGCGATGCTCGATTCGCGCTTTTTGCGCACTACCGCCGAGTATTTCGGCAGTCAGGAACTGCGATTGTGCCAATCTGGGCCGGATGGCGATGAGCGCGCCTTGTTGCTGGTTGAGCCGCGACGCACGGGCGTGTTTGGCAGCTTCTCGCCGGGTCAGTCGCAAATTGCGCCGTTGCTGACCGTGCCGGGACAGGCCCTTGACCTGCAGGCTTTGTTCGCAGCCCTTTCGCCGCTGTGCATGCGGCTCGATCTTTTTAATGTGGACCCGCTGTTCGCGCAACACGCCCTCGTGCCGCCGCAAAAGGTCGACAGCAATCTTTACGGCATTACTACCAGCATTGATACGAGCTGCGACTTCGAGACTTACTGGGCGGCGCGCAACAAGAAGCTGCGCGACAACATCGGTCGCTACCGGCGCCGCTTCAGCGAACATGAAGGCGGGTTCGAGTTTCGCGTGTATACCACTCGCAGCGAACTGCAGGAGGCACTGCGTCGTTATGGCGATGTCGAGAGTCGCGGCTGGAAGGGTGCGGCAGGCACGGCCATCCACGCCGGCAATCGCCAGGGCGAGTTCTATGGCGCTGTGCTGGATAACTACAGCGGCAGCGAACAGGCCTTCGCTTTTGAGCTTGTGGCGGGCGAGCAGGTGGTTGCATCGCGTCTGGCGATCAGCAGCGGTTCCATGCTGGTAATGCTGAAGACCACGTTCGACGAAAGCTATGAACGCTTCGCACCGGGCCGCATTCTGCTCTATCTGGCACTTGAGCATATTTTCAAGCTGGGCCGCTTTCGCAGCGTTGAGTTCTATACCAACGCGCAGAAGGAACAACTGCCGTGGGCCGATGCGACGCGCGAGATAAGTAATGTCAGCGTGTATCGTTATACGCCGATGCGCAGGCTGGTACATTTTGCGCAGAATCTCAATGTGCGTTCGGCGCCGCTGCTGAATTTTTCTCTGCAGCGATTCGACGCTCTGGAGGCGGTCCCCAAACCCGCGCTCAAACTCTGGGAAGAGCGTGGTCAGGCGGAACTGTTCTACTCGCCCGACTGGTTTCGCAATCTCTATAGTAACGTCGGTCGTGATCTTGGTGCGCTCAGTATTCTGGTACTGGAGAACCGGGCCGAGGAGCCGCTGTGCATCCTGCCCTGTGTGTCGCGGCAGGATACCGACGGCGAAGACTTGTTCTCGCTGGCCAATTACTACACGCCGGGCTTCGAGTTGATTGTCAATGAAGCGCTGATTTCGCGCAGCAACGCTATTGAGCGTCTCATGAGCGCTCTCGCGCGTCAGCCCGACTGGAACTCCCTGACCCTGTTTCCGATGCGTAACAGCGCGGATATCGATGATTTTCGCCGGCAAGCGCGTGCCAATCTATTGGGCGCGGCGGCGTTTTTCGAGACCGCCAACTGGTCGACGACCATTGCTGACCTGGATAGCTATAAGGAACAGCGTCCCTCTCAGTTGCGCGCGACCCTGACACGCAAGAGCGCGCGCCTCGCGCGCGGCGTCGAACACCGATTCGAGATCCTGACCGCGCAGCGGGACGTGGCGCGCGGTATTGCCGATTTCAATCAGATCTATCAATCGAGTTGGAAACCCCAGGAACCCTATCCGGATTTTATCGAGGGACTCGTCACGCTGGCTGCCCATCACAAGTGGTTGCGTTTGGGCCTGCTGTACATCGAGGGTAAAGCGGCCGCCAGCCAGATCTGGTTGGTCAATCGCGGCGTTGCCAGCATCTATAAACTCGCCTATAGCGACGAGTTCAAGAACTATTCCCCCGGCACCCTGTTGACCATGCATCTGATTGAGCATGTGCTAAAGGAAGATGCCGTGACGTGCATCGATTATCTGACCGGTGACGATGCTTACAAACGGGATTGGATGACGTCACGCGAGGAGATGCTACGTTTGCGTATCACCAATTGGCGTCGGCCGCGCGGTCTCTACCTTGGCGGTTACGACTGTTTGCGTCAGATGAAATACGCATTTGTTGGTGATTAGGGCGGCCGTGAACATCGACATCCGCGCAGTACGGCTTGAGGAGACAGGCGAGTGAACCAGCGCATCCTGATGATTGCGTTTCACTATCCACCCATCCAGGGGAGCAGCGGCGTGCATCGCACGCTGAGCTTTTCGAAATATCTGGCGGAACACGGCTGGCAGCCAACGGTGTTGACGGTCAACCGAGCCGCGTTGCCGAGTTACAGCGACGAGAACGAAAACATGGTGCCTCCTGGAGTCGAGGTGCTGCGTGCGTTCGCGCTCGATACCAAGCGTCACTTGACCATCAAGGGCAAGTATCCCGGTGGACTCGCGATTCCCGACAGTTGGGTGTCATGGGTCGCAGCTGCGACCTTGCTCGGGCTGTTGCATATCGTGATGCAGCGCCCGAGCGTGCTGTATTCGACCTATCCGATAGCCTCGGCGCATATCATCGGCTACCTGTTGCATCGTATCAGCGGCGTGCCGTGGATTGCGGACCTGCGCGACCCGATGGCGCAGGACGATTATCCCCAGGACGCACGCACCTGGCGGGCGTTCAAGGCAATCGAGGAACGCATCGTGACACATGCCGCGCGCGTGTTGTTTGCTGCTCCGAGTGCACTTAAGTACTACCAGGCGCGCTATCCCGAAGCACTCGCACGGCGTGGGCAGGTGCTGGAAAACGGCTATGACGAAGCGCTGTTCGTCGATGCTGAACGTGGCTTCACGCGCAGTCGGCGGGAGTGTATCCGGCTGGTGCATGCCGGCGTGCTCTATCCTCAGGAGCGAGATCCGAGCTGCTTTTTCCAAGCGGTCGCAGAACTGCGCGACGAGGGTAAAGTGCGCGAAGGCGAGGTTGAGTTTGTGCTACGGGGCTCAGGCCACGAACATTTGTACAAGCCGGCCATTGCGGCGGCCCGGCTCGAAGGCTTGGTGAAACTCGAAGCGGCGGTCGGCTATCGAGACGCATTGGTCGAGATGCTCGATGCCGATGGCCTGCTGTTATTCCAGTCCGCCGGCTGTAATTTTCAGATTCCAGCCAAGGTCTACGAGTATTTTCGCGCGCGCCGGCCAATCGTTGCGTTCACTGATCCTGGCGGCGATACTGGCCAGGTGCTTGCTGCGGCCGGCGTGCCGTGGATTGCGCAGCTCGATTCATCGAATGAAATCAAAGCAGTATTGAGCAGCGCGCTGGCTGACATTCGCGCGCATCGCGATCGGCCCTTTGGTGATGCCGCGTTCGCGCAGGCGTGTTCGCGAGAAGGACGTGGCCGCGAATTTAAAACCATTGTCGAGCAGGTGGCGGCAGGCACTTGATGCGCGTGCAGTGATGACGAGATTGATTAGTCCAGATTGAGAAGTGAAGGCGAGATATGACGAGCGATGATGTTTGCAGGATTCTGGTCGAAGTGCTGGGCATCGATACAGCCAAGATGCGCTTGAACGAAGAGACGCGTCTGCTGGGCAGTCTGCCTGAGTTCGATTCGATGGCAGTGGTGTCGGTGTTGACAGCGATCGAAGATCACTTCGGTATCGTGGTTGATGATGACGAAGTCGACGGCGCGATCTTCGAGACCGTCGGCACGCTGGTGGCATTCGTCGCTGCCAAGGGCGGCTGAGTACGACACGTCCGCATCGTGCGTAGTTCGACACTGGGCCGCGGCTTTCACACGCGGCGCCGATCATGAGCATCTCGGTCACTCCCGGCTTTGTGTCGGTGGGTGCGCGCCGACTGTTCTGCATGCGTTATGCGCCAGGCGCGGCGCCCGTCACGCGGCGGGTGCTG
>CAMCBY010000309.1 GCA_945873015.1 Klebsiella pneumoniae | reverse complement strand
AGATTCAGCACGCGGCGCGACAACCCGGCGCGATGGCCGTCGACGATCGTCCGCGCTGGCCGATGATCGTGCTGCGTACGCCCAAGGGCTGGACCGGCCCGGTCAGCGTTGATGGTCTGCCGGTAGAAGGTAGCTGGCGTTCGCACCAGGTGCCGATCAATGATTTTTCGCGGGCTGACCATCTCGCCGCGCTGGAGAGCTGGTTAAAGAGTTATCGCATCGAAGAACTGTTGGACGACACCGGCAAGCTGCGCGACGAACTGGCAGCGCTCGCGCCTACCGGTCAACGCCGCATGGGATCGAACTTGCATGGCAACGGTGGCCATCTTCTGACGCCGCTGGTGCTGCCGCACTTTCGCGACTACGCGGTGGCGGTGCCAAGCGCCGGGGACGGCCCGATGGCGGAATCGACGCGGGTGCTAGGTGACTATCTGCGCGATGTCATGAAACTCAATCTCGCCAGCGCCAACTTCCGGGTGTTCGGTCCGGATGAAACCGCGTCCAATCGTCTGCAGGCCATCTATGAAGTGTCGGGCAAGACCTGGATGGCCGACAGCGACCCCGACGATGTCGATTTGAGCCACGATGGGCGCGTCATGGAGGTGTTGAGCGAACATCTGTGCCAGGGCTGGCTGGAAGGTTATCTTTTGAGCGGGCGCCACGGTCTTTTCTCCTGTTACGAAGCATTCGTGCATATCGTCGATTCGATGCTTAACCAGCACGCCAAGTGGCTTAAAAGCTGCCGCAAAATCCCGTGGCGCAAATCCATCGCCTCGCTTAACTATCTGCTCACCTCGCATGTCTGGCGTCAGGATCAGAATGGCCTGTCCCATCAGGACCCGGGTTTTATCGATCATGTGGCGAACAAATGTCCCGAGGTGGTGCGTATCTATCTGCCACCGGACGCCAATACCTTGCTGTCGGTAACCGATCACTGTCTGCGCAGTCGCGACCGCATCAATCTGATCGTGGCCGGCAAACAACCCGAATGGCAGTGGCTGCCGATGGAAGACGCTGTACAACACTGCGTGGCGGGCGCCGGCATCTGGTCATGGGCGAGCACTGCGCATCACGACCCGGAACTGGTGATGGCCTGCGCCGGCGATGTGCCGACGCTGGAAACGCTGGCGGCGGTGTGTCTGTTGCGCAGCTATGTGCCGGACATCCGCGTGCGGGTAGTGAACGTGGTCAATCTCATGGCATTGGCACCGCAAAGCGAACATCCCGACGGGTTTGACGACCGCGACTTCGACGAACTGTTCACCATCGACAAACCGGTGGTGTTCGCCTTTCACGGTTATGCCTCGATGGTGCACAAACTCACCTATCGACGCCGCAATCATTCCAACATCCATGTGCGCGGCTACAAAGAAGAAGGCACTACCACCACGCCCTTCGACATGGTGGTGCTGAACAACATGGACCGTTATCAACTGGCCTTGGACGCCATCCAGCGGCTGCCGCGGCTGCACGCTGAAGTCGAGACCGCAAAAGCGCGTTACTGGACGGCGATGGAAGAACACAAGCTGCATATCAGCCTGCATGGCGAGGATCTGCCGGCCATTCGCGACTGGCGGTGGACACCCGCCTGACGCGGGTGGTGTATACGACGGCGCGGCGGCCGCGCCGTCGTCACCGCTTCAGGGCGCGACCCGTGCGCGGCTGATCACAACGTCAATCCGATGCGCGGCACCATCGTCCGCCAACATCACACCCTCGCCCTCCTGCCGTAGGCCATCGAGGCTGTAGATCACGGCGGACGGCGCCTCATCGGCGAGCGCATCGACCTGCCGCACCGCAATGTGGTGCGGCGTCTCGCGATACCGATAGTCGAGTGTGTAGGCATCCCAACTCGGCGGCAGACAGCTTTTCACAGACAACCGCCCGCCTTCCACTTCAAAGCCGAGTAGCGATTCCACCATCAGCCGATACAACCAGCTCGCCGAACCGGTATACCAGGTCCAGCCTCCACGACCGCTGTGAGGCGCAACGCCATACACGTCGGCCGCCAGCACATAGGGCTCGGTCTTGTAGACCGCCAAAGCCTGCGCATCGCCGGTATGGTGTATGGGATTGATGATCGTGAGCAGTTCCCAAGCCCGTGCATGGTCGCCGCGCGCGGCAAATGCCATCGCCGCCCATACCGCAGCGTGGGTGTATTGACCACCATTCTCACGCACACCGGGCACATAACCTTTGATGTATCCCGGGTTCAGTGATGATTTGTCGAACGGCGGCGCCAGCAGTTGCACGATACCGATATCGCGACGTACGAGCTCACGATCGAGCGCATTCATCGCCATGGCAGTCCGCTCGTCGCTGCCCGCACCAGATAAAACTGCCCAGCTCTGCGCAATCGAATCGATGCTGCACTCGGCGCTGTGGTGCGAACCGAGCGGTGTGCCGTCGTCGAACCAGGCGCGCAGATACCACTCACCGTCCCACGCATGTTCGGCCAGGCGCTCGCGCAGCTGTGCCGCCTCGCTGCGGCAACGCGCGGCGAACGCCGCATCGGCGTGGCCATCGGCGAGCGTGGCAAAATTCGTCAGGACATGGTGCAGGAAAAAGCCCAACCACACACTTTCACCACGCCCTTCGATACCGACCAGATTCATGCCGTCGTTCCAGTCGCCGGACCCCATCAGCGGCAAACCACGCGCGCCGAAACGCAAACCGTGTTTGAGCGCCAACACGCAGTGCTCGTACAGCGAGACGGCGCTGAGTGACTGGCCCGGCTGGTCGTAGTAAGACTCCTCATCGGCGCCGAGCAGGCGGCCTTCGAGAAAATGCACGGGCTCATCGAGCACCGCCTCATCGCCGCTGACCAGCACATATCGACAAGTGGCGAGCGGCAGCCACAGATAGTCGTCCGAGCAACGGGTACGCACACCCCGGCCGCTGGGTGGATGCCACCAGTGTTGTACGTCGCCTTCCGGAAACTGGCGCGCGGCACTGCGCAACAGATGCTCACGCACGAGCTTCGGCGCGGCGTGCACCAGCGCCATCACATCCTGCAACTGATCGCGAAAACCGAATGCACCGCCCGACTGGTAATAGCCACTGCGCGCCCACAGCCGACAGGCCTGGGTCTGATACAGCAGCCAACCATTGGCGAGCACATCAAAGGACGGCTCCGGGGTGGTGACCTTGAGTGTGCCGAGCGTGGTGCGCCAATAACGCTGCACCTGCTCGAGCGCGGCGCGCGCCGAGCCACGTACACGCAGGCGCTGCGCCAGCGCACAGGCCTTGTCGAGATCGCGCCCGGCACCGAGCCGGAAAATGATCTCGCGCTCTTCGCCATCGGCCAGCGTGAACGGCACCTGGATCGCGCCGCAGGGGTCGAGCTCGGCACCGAGGCGTCCCGACAAACGCGTGCGCCGCATCGCCTCGGGCGCGGCCAGTGACCCGTTGCGACCAATAAATTCGGTGCGATCGCCCGTCAAGGAGCGGGCCAGATCATCCACATCGAAGAACGCCACGCGGCCTTCGAATTCATTGTTGTAGCCGTTACGTGCGAACAGTGCACCGCTCGCCGCGTCGATGGCGGTGACCACATGCATGGCGGTCTTGGGCTTCAGATCGCCCAGCACCCATTCCACATAACCGGTCGCCGTCAGGCGTCGCTCGCGGCCCGAGCTGTTGCGCAGCTTGAGCACCGAAAACTTGATCGCCTCGTCGAGCGCGACATACACCCATAACTCGGAGTGGATACCGCCACAGCTATGTTCGAACACGCTGTAGCCGAAACCGTGACGGGTGCGATACGGCATCACGCCGCGCACCGGCAAGGGCGTCGGCGACCAGTAATGGCCGCTCTCTTCGTCGCGCACATAGAACGCCTCACCACTGCTGGCGCCGACGTTGTCATTGCTCCACGGCGTCAGGCGAAACTCGTGGGCGTTTTCGCTCCAGGTATAGGCCGGGCCCGATTCGGTTACGATCGATCCGAAATGCGGATTGGCAATGACATTGACCCACGGCGCCGGCGTGAGCTGCGTGGCGCTGGTGGTTATCACGTACTCACGGCCATCGGCACTGAAGCCGCCAAGAGAATTGGCCAACTGCAGTCCCTGCGACGGCGAGTCGGCTAGCGGCGCTGATTCTTGACGGTGGTTGCGGGTCGGCACGAGACGCGGCGCACGGCCGTCGTGGACACGCCGTTGCGCGCTGCGTTTATCGGCCAGACCATGATGCTGCAATTGGTCGCTCAGACTACCGCGCTCGTCGCTTACCACCACCCGCGCCACTGCCTGCAGCAGGATGCGGTCTTCGTTCGAGATTTGATCACCTGAACGGACAAAGATGCCGCCTGCACGGTCGATGGCATTGGCCTCGCTGCCATGCACGATGAGGCCCATGATCTGGTCTTGCAGCAGTTGCCGATATCCGACGTGGTCCTCGTTCCAGATCACAAGATCGACCGCCAGACCACGCAAGCGCCAATAGGCATGGCACTGGATGACCTGGCGCGCGAGTTCGATGTGTTCACCGCGCGACATCTTCAACAGCACAATCGGCAGATCACCCGAAATCGCATAGCCCCACAGTCCCGATTGGCCGCGCCGGTTCTCCAGCAACAAATGGGGTTCAGCACGCATCGCGGCATGGGCGAACAACACCGCCCCGGCCAGACGCCGATAGGTTTCCACTTCCGCTTCGCGCGCGTTGATCTGGCGCAGCGTCACACCGCTATGCGTGGCCGCGAGTTCAAACACCCGCGAGGCCATGTGCCGGTCATGATACTTGTCAATCAACTGCACGCAGGTTTCACGGCTGTCGCTGGCACCGGTCACCCAGTCGATGGTGGTGGCCTGCTCGGCTTCCAGTGTGATGCGCACGCGAATCGCAATGATCGGGTCGAGCACCGAACCGGCGCTGCCGGACAGCGCACCCTCCGCATCCAAGGCCAGCGGTGTGGCCAACGAGCGCCCGCGCCCGATGAAACGCATGCGGTCGGTCTCGTAGGACACTTGTCCGACTTCGCCCCCATGCACCGACATGAGGTGAAACATCCACGGACTGTGTTCCTGCTCCGAGCGTGGCCTGCGCGTGCACAGAATCGCCTGACGTTGCGCCACTATTTCGGTTTCAACGAACAGATTGCCGAAAGCGGGCTGCACCATGTCTGCCGCGGGTGTCGCCAACACCACCTCGGCGTAGCTGGTCAGCTCCACCGTGCGGCGCTGGCGTGAACGATTGGTGACCCTTACACGGCGCAACTCGATGTCGTCTTCCGGCGAGACCACGATTTCGGTATAGGT
>CAMCBY010000308.1 GCA_945873015.1 Klebsiella pneumoniae | reverse complement strand
TGGGCAGACCGGTGAGGTTGTCGTGATAGGCGAGAAAACGCACGCGGTCGTCGGCCGCCTTGAGGTTGCGCGCCATGTCTTCCACCGATCGCGCCAGGTCACCGATTTCGTCATCGCTGACGATGCCGCTCTTGACCTCCCAGTTGCCGGTGCCGATCTCGGCGGCGACCAGGCCCAGCCGTTCCACCGGTTGCACGATGTGACGTGCCAGTACCGCGACCAGACCACCGCCGGTGAAGATCACCACCAACAGCACTCCTAGCGCGACAACGGTCACCGATTGTATGGTCAGGTTGTGGATGTCTGAATCAGGGTGGGCGGCGAACAACAGCAGATTGTCGTTCAAGCGGCGTGCATGCAGTCCGGTAGGCATGCCACCGAGTTCGACAGAAAATTCCTCGGCGTGTGTGGCCAGGGCTTGGCCAACCACCTCGATAAAATTGGCGGGCAGCTTGATCTGCTTGTCGCCGAACAGCACCCGCCCCTTGCTGTCGGTGACAAACACATAACCACTTTCGCCGACGTGGGTGTCGGCAATGGTGCGCGCGAGATCGCTCAGTTCCACCGAGATGCCGAGATACCCCCGCAGTCTCGGTTCCCGGTCACGGCTGTCGATGGTCTCATCGCGCAATTTCACCGCAGTGCCAACGAATAGTGCCGGTTGACCGGTATCGGGATGCTGATAGACCGTCGCATAGTCCGCGTCGGTGCTACTGGTGAATCGTTGGAACCAGTCACTCGCGCTTTCATCGTCGCTGATATTTCTGATCTCGGCACGTGAATGGCGCGCGTCCTCGTACCCGTCGGGCAGCAGAAAACGAATCTCGAAGTAGTTTGGGAAAGCGCTCTGACAGGCCTTGAACACATCAAGCAAGGGTTTCTGCAATAACGAATAGCGCTCGTTTTCATCGGTGGTAGTTGCGTATTTGGCAACCACGATATTGGACATGAACAATTGCAGATTGCCGCGTGCGGCCGCCACTTCCTGCGACAACTGGCTCGCGACCGTACGCATCGCGCGGCGCGCATCGGCTTCGACCCGCTGCTGCATGCCGTCGTGAATCTTCGTATAGGCAAAGGCGCCCAGCACCAGTGACGGCGCAACCACCAGAGGCAACACCAGCGCCGGAATCTTGGCGTGCAGTTTCATCGCGACTGGCGCGCCGTGTTCAGTTCTGCAGCAGGTGTGCGAACTGGTTGTTGCGGTAACTCAGGGCGCGCGGCGGCAGCGGCGCAAAAAGCTCTGAATTGGTGAGTGTGGCAGGCGGCGGATAAATACCGGGATTATTGAGGTATGCCGGCGGCATGAGTTTGGCCGCACCCTGATTGGGTGTCGCGAAGTTGGCGTAGGCGGCGTTTTTTGCAGCCTGCGCCGGTTCGTTCAGGAAATTCAGGAAGGTAAAGGCGAGTTTGGGATTGGGCGCGTTGGCCATCACGGTCATGTAATCGACCCACAGTGCCGCGCCTTCCGACGGCACCACGTATTCGATATTGGAATTCAACTTGCGCAGCAGCAACGCATCACCATTGAACATCATACGCATGCTGACTTCACCAGTGACGAGCTCGGATTTTTCGTTGAGCAACGACTGCTGATAGGCACGCACAAAGGGTTTCTGCGCGACCAGAATCTTCATGGCCTCGTCGACATGGCCTTGCTCGGTGCTGTTGACCGGATGACCGGCGGCTTTCAGCGCCATGCCGAGGATCTCACGCTGCGAACTCAGCATCGCGATATGACCACGCATTTCCGGCGCCGGCATGAACAGGTCAGACCAGTGCTGGGGCGGTTTCTTGACCAGGTCACGGCGATAGGCAATGCCGAGCGTGCCCCAGAAATAGGGCACGGCATAACCCTTGGCGTGTTTCGCCTTGTCGAGCCACACATTGTCGATAAGTTTGAGATTCGGGACCTCGGCACTGCCGAGTTTCGCCAGCCAGCCGTGGGAGTGATAGAGCGGCACAAGGGTCTCATTGATGACCACGATGTCGTAGCCGGCGCCACCGGTCGCAAGCAGCAACTGATCACGATTGTCATCGTCTTCGAAATTGATGACACGGACTTTGGCTTGGTATTTCTGTTCAAAGGCCGAGATCACTTCCGGGTCGATATAGTCTGCCCAGTTGAGAATTACCAGCTCCGCTTTGGCGGCTTCGTCGGCCGCGACAGATGCCGACCACAGCAGCACGACCAGGCTCAGCAGGCAGGCAAATAGGGTGCGTCGATTCATTGTGTTGCGGGCCGTTGAACTATCGGTAGCTTTTTTGGCGCCGGACAACAGTGGTTCTGTCCGGCAAATTCGGCTGTTTGCCTGCAACGATTAGCGGGTCATATGACGGAATCTTGAGGTTTATCCACACGCGGCCGCCGCGATTGGGGCCGACCAACCGACCCGCCGCGTGGTGTCAGGCCGGCGGCCGACGTGGTACCCAGACCTTGGCACGGCCGACGGCCACCTGTTCGCCGCGCACCAGGCATTCAGCGTCGAGTTCGACCCGCTGCCGCGCGTCGTCGATGGCCACCACGGTCATACGTGCGGTGACCGTATCGCCCACATGTACTGGCTTGAGAAAACGGGTGTCCTGACTCATATAGGCCGAACCCGGCCCGGGCAGACGCGTGCCGACCAAGGTCGACCACAGGCTGGTCGTAAGCATGCCGTGCACGATACAGGTCTTGAAGCGCGTGCCGGCGGCAAACTCCTGATTGACGTGCAAAGGGTTGTGATCGCCCGACACGCCGGCAAATGCCAGCACATCGGCGTCGGTCATGGTCTTGGCGAACAGCGCGCTCATGCCGAGCGTGAGATCCTCCAGATAATAGCCATGCTGTGCGGCGAAGATGTCGTCCATCGAAGTGTCCATTGCGCTGGTTTGAAGGGTCTCAGTATGCGCGGCGCACACGCATGACGGCCACGTCGGCGGAGCAGTCGCTATACTCACAGGCTGTCGGTTCGGGGCGGTGGTGGGATGAATTCGGTGAGATGGCGCAATGTGCGAATGAATTCGCACCTACAACCTGAGCCTGGGGTTGCCGGGGCGGCTCGATGAGCGCGCTGCCACCCCAAACCCGTTATGCACTCAACCTGTTACAGAACGCCGCGGGTGAGTTGCTGTTGCTCAAGCGGGCCGATAACGCGCGCCTGGGCCCAGGCTTGTGGGGTCTGCCGGCGGGCAAGATTGAAGCCGGTGAAACGGCCGAGGCCGCTGCGCTGCGCGAGATGGGCGAGGAGATCGGGCCCGGGCATGAGGTCGAACTGCTGCGTTATCTGGGCCCGCTACGCGACACCTATTACGGCGGCATCTACGAGATTCACCTCTTTCACCGCCGGTGGCGCGCCGGCTCGGTGGTGCTCAATCACGAACACAGTGAGTTCGCCTGGGTCGGGCCCGAGCGCTTTTGCGACTATGCGGTGATGGACGGCATCGATGAAGATATCGCCCTGCTCGGGTTCTGGCCGCAACGTTATCTCAACTCCGTGCGCATTCCGCCCCATCTACGCGAGGTCTGAGTGGTGAGCGCTGTCGATTTAAAATATGAAGTGCTGGGTGACGGGCCGCCGGTCGTGGTGTTGCATGGGCTGTTCGGTGCGGGGCGCAACTGGATCACGGTGGCGCGCGCGCTCGCCACCCGATACCGCTTTCACCTGGTCGATTTGCGCAATCACGGCGGCTCACCCCATACCGACACCATGACTTATGTCGACATGGTCAACGATGTCCGGCAACTGCTGGTATCGCTCGGGCTCGAGGAATTTACGCTGGTGGGCCACAGCATGGGTGGCAAGGCGGCGATGACACTCGCCCTCACCGAGCCGCAAGGCTTGCGCCGCCTCATCAATATCGACATTGCGCCGGTCAACTATCCCGACCGCTTCGTCGATATCATCGCCGCGCTCGAGTCGCTCGATCTCGCGACTATCGCGCGACGTGCCGACGCCGACCGCGCACTCGCGCAAGCCATTCCAGAAACCGCGGTGCGCCTGTTCATTCTGCAGAATCTGCTGTTCGAACAGGGCCGCCCACGCTGGCGCCTGAATCTCGCGACCTTGAAGCGCGACATGCCTCAGATCCTCGGGCCGCTGCCGGTCGCCGATGACGCCCATTACGACGGACCGACCTGGTTCATCCGCGGCGAATTGTCCGACCGCATCACCGCCGCACACCTGCCGCTCATGGCGCGCTGGTTCCCTCATTACCATCTCGAGACGGTGAAGGGCGGCGGCCACTGGCCGCATTCCGAAGCGCCGGCGGCTTTTATGACCGCCTTTGAACACGCGCTCGACGCCTGAACGAGCCCTTCGTATCATGCCTTGCGCGCCGATGCGGCGCGCCTTCTTGCTCTCCACCAGTCACGATCACTATCCCCGGAGGACTCCCATGATCGGTTATGTCACCTTAGGCACCAACAATATCGAACAAGCCGCCCATTTCTACGACGAACTGCTGGCCCTGCAGAACGCCAAACGCGCCATGCAGAACGACCGCTTTATTGCCTGGGCCAATGCGCCCGGCGCGCCGATGGTATGCGTGATCAAGCCGTTCGACGGCAACGCCGCCACCCCCGGCAACGGCAACATGACCTCGCTGTTCGTCAGCGATACCGCGCAGGTCGACGCGCTGCATGCCAAGGCTCTGGCGCTCGGCGCCAAGGACGAAGGTGCGCCCGGCTCGCGTGGTGATGGTTTCTATGGCGCCTACTTCCGCGATCTCGACGGCAACAAGCTCTGCGTGTTCCACATGTAATGTTGTCCGTTCTGCCCGTCAGCCCTGGGCTGACTGGCAGAGCACCATCGAGACCCGCAGGTTATGGATATCGCCATCGTCGGCATCGGCCAGACCCCACCGGTCAGACGCTCCCCGAAAAACATTCGCCATCTGGCCATCGAAGCTGTTCAACTCGCGCTCGATGATGCCGGCATCGCCGCCAGTGAAATCGACGGGGTGATTACCGACGGCGTAATCATGCCCCATACCGTGCCGCGCGAATTCATTTCTGCACAGTTCGGCATGACGCGCAGCTTCGACGGCGGCGTGTCGTTTGGTGGTGCGGGCGTGGCCTGTGCACCGGAACTCGCCAAACTCGCGATCAGCGCCGGCAAGGCGCGCACGGTGTTGTTTTATTTCGGTGTCGACTGGGGTTCACGCAGCAGCGGCCCCTACGGCTTTCACGACATGTATCCGGCCAAGATGGCGTTTGAGAAACCCTATGGCTTCAACGCCCAGCCCAGTTATTTCGCGCTGTGGGCACGGCGTTATATGCATGAGTACGGCATGACCGACTCAGATCT